>JALZAX010000115.1 GCA_030948055.1 Verrucomicrobiota bacterium
CTCGCGACGCATTCAACTTTCCAAAGGACGCGGACGTCCAAAGAAAATTTCTACGGGGCATGCCAAACCAAGTCGGCAGGACAAACAGGCAAAAAAGGGGACAGATATTTTAACTTCAATTCCAGTCACACCAGCCGACACGCAGAGTCGTATTCGCGAACTCATCAAGCTGGCGAAAGAACAGGGTTACCTGACTTTTGATGATCTCAACGAAGCGCTCCCGGCGGAGGTAACCGATGCGGATGAATTGGATGCCATCCTGACGCGGCTTCGCCGGATGGAGATCGACATCATCGAAGCTTCAGAAGTCGATCGATACAAAGACGGCAAGAAAGACGCCGAGGAAGAGGAAGAAGAAAAACCGGAAACGAAACTCGATATTCTGGATGATCCGGTGCGCATGTATCTCAAGCAGATGGGACAGGTCCCGCTGCTAACGCGCGAGCAGGAAGTCGAAATTTCCAAGCGCATAGAGGAAGCGGAAAATATGGTGCAGCGCTTGATCAACCGTTTTGGTTTCATCGCGCAGGCCCATCTCGATCTCGCGCAAAAGTTGAACGAAGGTGGCGAGCGGTTCGATCGTGTGATTCTCGACAAGAAAATCGAGAGTCGTGAGCGCTACATGAAAATGCTGCCACGGCTTTGCAAACAAGTTTCAAAGCAAAGTGGAACGATCGCTCAGCAATACGCGCACATCTTCAGCAGTTCGCGCGTCGATCAGAAAAAACTCAAGACGTTCCAGAAATCGGTCGCGTCGCTGCAGAAACTTTATCCGAAGTTTTATTTTAAGCAGAAGGTGACGGAAGAATTCGTTCATCTGGCGGACGAGAAATATTTGATCATGACGCACATCGTCACCGAGATGAACAAACATCCGCGGGACAACGGTGCGCGTTCGACCGTGGGGGTGAAGGCGAAAGAGCTGGAGCGTTTGCTCTGGCTGACGCTGGAAGAATACGCCGAGCAATATCAGCAACTGAAAGGCTGGTTGCGAAAAGCATTGCGCGCCAAGACGGAAATGGTGGAAGCCAATCTGCGTCTGGTGATTTCCATCGCGAAGAAATACACCAACCGCGGCTTGTCATTTCTCGATCTGATTCAGGAAGGCAACATGGGCCTGATGAAGGCGGTCGAGAAATTCGAGTATCGCCGCGGCTATAAATTTTCCACCTACGCCACCTGGTGGATTCGGCAGGCTATTACGCGTTCGATCGCCGATCAGGCGCGCACCATCCGCATTCCGGTGCACATGATCGAGACGATCAACAAGCTGATGCGGGTGCAGAAGCAGCTGGTGCAGGAGTACGGACGCGAGCCCACCCCGGAAGAAGTAGCGGAAGAAATTTTGTTGCCGGTCGATCGCGTGCGCGCCGTTTTGAAGATGGCGCAGCAGCCGATCTCGTTGCAAGCGCCGGTCGGGGAGAGCGAAGAGACGAATTTCGGCGATTTTATCGAAGACAAAGGGGCGGAAAATCCGAGCGACATGACGGCGATTGTTCTCCTGAAGGAGAAGATCAAGGATGTGCTCGAGACGTTAACCGAACGCGAGCGACAGGTTTTAGAACAACGTTTTGGTTTGGTGGATGGTTACAGCCGCACCTTGGAAGAAGTCGGCCGGCAATTTCGTGTTACGCGCGAACGGATTCGGCAGATCGAAGCCAAAGCGCTGCGTAAGATGCGTCATCCCACGCGGATCCGGCAGCTCGAAGGCTTCCTCGAAGCGGCCGAGGTGTAGCTTCTGGCTTGCCTAAGCAGCCGGGGCTGCGCAACTTTCAGCGCCGCGAGAAGTTCAATTTCTCGAAGATGAACCGCGAAGAAGATCAAGAGCTGTGGGACCTGCTGGGAAAATCGGCCCAGCCGGCAATTTCCCCGTTTTTTGTCCGGAATGTCGTTCGACAAATCCGTCAGCAAAAAAATTGGACGGATTACGCGCGGGGCTGGCTGCGTCCGCGTCGCCTTATTCCGGCTTCGGCCGTTGCGCTCGTTATGGCGCTGAGCGCGTTTTCGATCCATTCCACGAAAAATCCCGCTGACAATCCGCCCGAGCTGGTGACCAAGATCGATCCGCAGGATTATGACACCGTGACCGATCTGGACGATCTTCTCACGACGGATGATGATGGCATATGGACCGAAGGCGAATCTGTATCGCTCTGATTGCGAGCGGCGCCTTGTCGCTTTTCGCCCCTGAACCTGCTCCTGCGCAACCACCGCCCGGAGGCGGGAAACTTTTTGGCCGGCGTTTTCACGGCGCACGGGAGCGCTGGCGCCAGATGTCGCCGGAAGATCGGCAGCGTTTCAGGATGAATGCCGAACGCTGGTTGAATATGTCGCCGGAGGAGCGCCGCGTTTTGCGCGATCGCGAAAGTGCTCGACACCTTCGTTTGCAGCACGAAGCGGATGCCGCTTTGCAGCAATCGGGTTTACAACTGGAAGCTGAAAAACGTGAGGCCTATGAGCGCCGCTACATTCAGGAACGGCGACGCATCGAGAGGGCCATCCGGCTTGAACTAGAGGAGAAGCGGCAGAGGGAACTCGCCCCCGTGCAGGAACAATTGAAAAAAGAATTCGGCAACGGACAAAACTCTGCGCCGATTAATAGTCCCCTAATTAGTTCGCCGTCGCCTAACAAGTAGTAGGCGTTTCGTTTCCTTGAGCGAATTCTGAAAAGAAAAGAGCTGGCCGAACAAATCAGCCAGCTCCTTTCTCGAGGATCTCGCGCGGTCTTATCGCCAATGACGATGATGATAGCGCGCAGGGTAATAGACGCGACGCCCGTGATACCAGTAGTAGCGCGGGCCGACCGATACTGCGACACCGGAGCCGTAATATCCGTAAGGCGCGTAGCCATACCCGTAAGGGTAATAGGCTGGTCCCGGACAACCGTAGTAACCCCAGCCGTAACCGACGGGGAAGCCGAGACCGATGCCCACGTGCACGTGGGCTTCAGAGCGAGGCGCGCCCGCGAAAGCGAATCCGCCAGCAACGACCGCAATTAAGAGAAGCTTTTTCAAATTCATATTTTCACCTCCTGTTTGTGCTGATTGAACACAAATTAAGACGAGAAGTTTCTATTTAATGTTCGGGAGAAGATAATCTGCATCTCCCGCGATGAAAATGTCGTCGCCGAATTTTTCGTAAGACGGGTGGCTCACTCGCTGCGCGCGCTCGCTCGAAGAAAATCCTTTCCCGGAAAATGCGATCACCGGTCCGCCGGAAAATAGCGGAGCAACGTAGATGTGAATTTTGTCGATCAAACGTGCATCGAGCGCCTGCCCGAGAATATCTCCGCCGCCTTCGATCATGACACTGGTGATTTCTTTTTTGCCCAGCTCGCGCAGAACGGTGGCGAGTGTTGTTCTTCGGAAAACTAATGTGCGCGCGGCGAAACGATCCGTGAAGACGTGCGCCTTCGCTGGCAAACGTCCCGAGCGCGAAAGAATTACCCGCCACGGTTGCCGCGCGCCGACGATGCCGCGAATCGTTAGGCGGGGGTTGTCCGTGCGAAGCGTCTCTGCACCGATGAGGATGGCATCGACTTGGGAGCGAAAACGGTTCGCATGTCTTCGAGCGCGATCGCTCGTGATCCATCGCTCTTCCTCACGCCGGCGCGTCAAGCGGCCATCCAAGGTCATTCCACATTTCGCGATGACTAATGGGCGGCCAGTCTGGATCCATTTGTTAAAAGCCTCATTGATCGCTGTGCACTCGTTAGCCAGGACGCCGCTACGAACGGTGATGCCAGCTCGACGCAAGAGATCGATACCGCGGCCGGAATGTTTTGGGTTCACATCCACGGCGCCGATCACGACTGTTCCAATTCCCGAATCGATCAGAGCGCGTGTGCACGGCGGTGTTCGGCCGGTTGTCGAGCATGGCTCCAGCGTCACGTAGAGTGTCGCGTCCTTGGGCGTCACGCGGCCGAGCCCCCGCAGACATTCTACTTCTGCGTGCGCCTCACCGGCTCGCCGATGGTGCCCCGCCGCGACGATCTTGTTGCCGACAACCAAGACGGCGCCGACGGCGGGATTAGGACTCGTTAGACCAACTCCTCTTTTCGCTTCGTCGAGCGCTGCGCGCATGAATTTTTCGTCTCGCAATTCAGCGCGCATTTCGAGCAACATAGGTGGCGAGAAGCGGGCGAGCAAATTCGGTTAAATGCGATTTCTATCACAAATCGTAGTGTAAAATTGTCTCTGTTTTCTAGATCGAGCAAGCGCCGTTTTGACTCTTTTATCAATGCTTCATTTTAGTTGTGTTTGGCGTAACTCCATTATCTATAGATGTTTATAAAGTAACGTTAGGTTGGCATTCAGGGCGCTATGGAATCACGAAACAATTTAAACCAGAAAGGAAACGCAATGAGCTTAATCCGATATCAGACTCCTACCGTGGCGCCTTGGCGAACCCTCGATCGCTGGTCGAGTCTCCGCGACGATCTCAATAGCCTCTTCGAATTGCCCGGTTGGTCGGCGATGCCGCAGGCGCAACTCTTCAATGGTTGGACGCCTGCGCTCGATCTTTACCACACCACCGACGACATCGTCGCGGTCGTGGAACTTCCGGGAATGCGCAAAGAGGAAATCGAAATCTCTTTGAATGACGGAACGCTGACCATCAGCGGTGAACGCAAAGAAGAGACGGCGAACGACGACAAGAACGCGCGCACGGAACGAATTCTCGGCAAATTCCGCCGCAGCATTTCGCTCCCGACTCGCGTCGACGCCAATAAGGTCAATGCTTCCTACAAGGATGGCATCCTCACCGTGACCCTTCCGAAAGCGGATGAGGTCAAACCGAAACAAATTCAGGTCAACGTCGCTTAACCACTCGTTAGGCAAAAACAAACGAAAGGAATTTGGAAATGGAAACTTTAGTTCGTGAAGAGCGTGCCCAGAACGGCACCAACGGCAACCAGCGCACGGAGCGATTCGCCGCACCGGTGGCGACCGTGACGGAGAACAACGATGGCTACACTCTCGAAGTGGAAATGCCGGGTGTTAATAAAGAAGGCCTCGAGATGTGGGTGGAAAATAACGAGCTCACGGTCAGCGGGCGTCGTTCGATGCCGCAGATTGCCGGCACCGTGATCCATCGCGAGTCGCGTCGGGAAAATTTCCGTCGCAGCTTCGAACTCGATCCTTCGATCGACGCTCCTAAAATCAGCGCGAAGATCGAGCAAGGGGTGGTCACTTTGAATCTGCCGAAAGCAGAGCAGGTGAAACCGCGGAAGATCACCGTCTCGTAAGACCAGGTTTGGCAGAATGTGAAAGCCGCAGGCCTTGGGGCTTGCGGCTTTTTGTTTGGCAGCGATTGAGAATGAGGGAATCGGCTCTTCCCAAAAAGTTGATCACTCGTTAGACCTGAGCGGGAGCCATCATGTCTGAGGCAATCGATCGCGCGAAGCAACTACTCAAGAGTGAATCGGTCGTCGATACAGCAGGGCTGGTCGCGCTCGCCCGCCAACTGAAAGGCGAACAGAAGTTCGACCTGGCTCGCCGACTTTTCCGGCTGGCTTTGCAACAAGGCACTGCAGATGCGCCGCTGCGGCGGAAGATCACTCAGCAACTTGCTAACTGCACGGAGAAGGACCCCGATTTGCCAATCGAGCGTCGCTTCGCAGACGCGCGCGTCATTATTTTGCCGGTGCTGGCGGAGGCGGAAGAAGTTGCCCGGAAGTCCGCGGAGGAGCGGGGGAAATTAACAGACACAGAAATCAACGAGCACCAGGAAACTTTCGGCATCGCCGGCGCTATTTATAAACGTTGGTGGGAGGCCGATCCGCGACCGCAACATTTGCAGACCGCGCTGGAGCTTTACGAGAAAGGCTACCTCATCGGTGTGGAGCCGGAGCGCGAAAAAATTCCCGATAACGGTTACACCGGCATCAACGCCGCATTCATGCTCGATCGCGTCGCGCAACAGGAGGAAATCTCTGATCCCGACCTCGCGGGTGTGATTGCGCAACGCCGCGCGCGCGCCCAGGAAATCCGGCGCAAGATTGTGGCAAAGCTGAGCGCGCAGCCGCCGGAGAAACGCGATTGGTGGTTGCTCGCCACTTTGGCCGAAGCGTCTCTCGGCCTCCGTCAATACGATGATGCCAAACGTTGGCTGGCGGAAGCTGTGGAATGGAAAACACGATTGCAGCCATGGGAATATGAAACGGCGGTAAAGCAATTCGCCTCGCTCGTTAGGCTGCAAGCCGGCGGCGATCGCACTGCGGAAGAATTCATGCAAAGCGATGGTTGGGCTGCGCTGAAAGCTTTCGTCGGCGGCGATGAGGCCGGTCTATTCACTGCCTTCAGCGGAAAAGTCGGGCTGGCCCTTTCCGGTGGCGGATTTCGCGCCTCACTTTTCCACATCGGAGTGCTCGCGCGCCTAGCCGAGATGGACATGCTGAGGCACGTCGAAGTGCTTTCCTGCGTCTCGGGCGGCTCGATTATCGGCGCGCATTATTATTTGAAGCTACGCAACCTCCTTCAGGAAAAATCCGACAGCGAAATCGCGCGCGAAGATTATCTCGCCCTCGTCCACGAAATGGAAAAGGAGTTTCTGGATGCAATCGTCACGAATCCGCGCATGCGCGTTTTCAGTGAGATCACAACCCTCGGCACGCGCACTGATCGGATGGGCGAATTGCTCGACGAAACCCTTTATGCTCCCATCGCTCGAGTCGCCAAAGGCGCGCGCCCGATTCTGCGCGATCTCATTATTTGCCCGAAGGGCACGACAGATTTCAGACCCAAGTACAGTAATTGGCGGCGGCGCAACAAGGTGCCGATCCTGATTCTCAATGCCACGACCTTAAACACCGGTCACAACTGGCAATTCACCGCCAGCTTCATGGGTGAGTCGCCCAACACCATCGATCCCGAGATTGATGGCAACGAACGATTGCGCCGCATGTACTATATGGATGAGGCGCCGCCGCCGCATGATGTCATGCCGCTCGGCCGGGCCGTCGCGGCTTCAGCGGCGGTGCCCGGGCTTTTCACGCCGGTCAAGCTCACTGGACTTTATCCGCAGCGCGACGTCGAGCTGGTCGACGGCGGTGTGCACGATAACCAGGGCGCCGGCGGTTTACGCGAACAAGATTGCACCGTCCTGCTGGTGAGCGATGCCAGTGGTCAACTGGTCAGTGAGCCCCATCCGTCGCGCCGCGCGATCGACGTTGTTATGCGCAGCAACAGTACTTTGATGGCGCGAGTGCGCGAATTGGAGCACAAGGAATTGCGCGCCCGGAAACGCGCGGGCTTGTTGCGCGATTTCATGTTCGTGCATTTGAAAAAAGATTTGCTGGTCGAGCCGGTGAATTGGACTCAGTGCGATCTGCAAAAAGAATCGCAGCCGCGACCCGGCGCGCCGCCCGACAGTGATAAGCTCACGCAGTATGGCGTGCGGGGCGACGTGCAGAATTTGCTTTCTGGCATTCGCACCGACCTCGACGCCTTTTCCGAGGCGGAAGCTTACGCCCTGATGGGTTCGGGTTATAAGATGACGGGCTGGGATTTCCCTAACTGCATCACCAGCTTCC
>JALZAX010000116.1 GCA_030948055.1 Verrucomicrobiota bacterium
GCGCCATTCCGTCGCCTGTCGGGAGTCTCACTAGTTTGCCGGCGGCTTCCGCAGCGCGGAATTGTTCTGTCTCGCGCACGACCACGTTAAGCTGCTGCGTCAGCTCGCTCTGCTGGTCGACCAGCCATTTCGAGTACCCCACAATGTCCAGGAAGAGGACGTGTGCGATCTCGAGTTGCGGATCGGCGGACATGCAAACCTGCGGGTTAACTTTCGCGAGGAATTATTTCGTTATCTTATCAGCCCCGCCCAAATATTCCCAGCGTTGCAAAACGAGCGGCACGTTCCCGTTCTTCCAGACAAAATCGTGAAAGGCGCGAAGATTGAATTTCTCCCCTTGTTGCATGCGTGCTTCGGCGAGAAATTTTGTGATCTGGAGTTTGCCGATTTGGTAGGTCAGCGCTTGGCCGGGACCGGTGGAAAATGCGATCGCTTCTGAGCGCGCGGTCTGCGCGTCCATCGGCACTTTTTCTTCGAGATATTTGGCGGCTTGTTCGAGCGTGAATTCGCCGAGCGCGAGTTTCACGTCAACTTCCACGCGGAGCGCGCGCAGACGCATGAAGTTGTAAATGATTTCGCGCGTGTGCGGGCTGTCGTCGAAGAGCCCGGCCTGCAACATCATCTCTTCGGCGTAGAAGCCGATGCCTTCGTTCGCGCCGGAGTCGTAGTAGTGCCGGCAAATTGGATCTTCGTGTTTCCAACTCAGGCACAGTTGAAAATAGTGACCGGGAATTCCTTCGTGTACGATGAGAGGACGTGGGTCCTGCGCAGTCGCGCGCATGAAATAGCCGGAATTCGGGGAGGGTTTTTCGACGTAGCGAATGCAGTTCTCCTGCAAGCGCGATGGAGAAGTAAAATCATCCTGTTCGGTGAAGCCTAACGAGCGCAAGTATTCCGGCATCGGGCGTAGCGTGTAATGCTGCATCCAGGTCGGGACGGTGAGGATTCCGTGTTCCTCAAGAAATTTGCGAATCTGAATTTCTTTCGCCGCTGCGTCTTTGATCCAGGTGTCGAGGTTGTCGGCTATTTTGAGAGGCGGCACGTTACGATTGCGTTCGCGTTCGTAGGTTTCAAACGCGACGGCGCGATTCCATTCCTGTTGACCCATCGCCAGAATTTCCTCGGGCGAATAAGGATAGAGCGCGACATTCTTGAGAAAGAAAACGTAAGCGTCGCGACCGAGCGCGGTTTGTTGCGGCAACTTTGGCAAACGTTCCTGCAACCGTGCGCGGAAATTTTCCAGTGCATCTGCGGCGCGTCTGGCCGCGTCGGTTAACGTTTGCTCGGAAAGAGTCGTTGAAGGCTGCAACGTTTTCGCTGCCGCAGGCAGCTTCACACGAATATTCTCGAGCGCCTGAATCGCAACAGTCGCGAAAGGCGCCGGTGGATTCACAAGATTGGCCGACGCGCTTTCGAGAATCGGCGGAATATTTTCGAGCCGGGTAAGAATTTCTTTACTGCGCGTTTCGTCGAACGGCGACGGAACGGTAAGCGCTTCGACCAAAGCCGTAAGCGTTTGCTCGATGTAGAAGTTTGGATCGCGTTTCCAGCGCGGATTGATTTCCAATTCCCAATGCACGCGCGCCAATGCGGAGCCGATAAGCCGGTAATCAACTTGCTGCGGCGTGGGCCAGGCGTTTGCGTCTAGTTTCTTCCAGCGTTGCTCGAAGGTCGCCAGATCTGCGCCACGTTTTTCAATCGCAGCGGCCGACCAATCCCGAATTCCGCCGGGGCGCTCAATCCGATTCACATCGTCGCCGGTGAAGGGTGCGTATCGGGCGCGCCAGGTCCAGAAATCGTCCGCCAGTTTTTGCAGATCGTTATTCTCGCGCGCGGTCTGGGCACCGCCTGCGTCGATTGAAAGTAAGATTGCTACGATGACCGCGTTAATTTTTCTGTTCACGATGAAATCTCCTGACGCATCAATTTAGCGGGCGCTGATCGGGCCGGGAGCAAAATCGCTCGCCATCACGGCGTGTGTTTTGTTATGCGCGGGCATGAACTTCGTCCGTTTTGTTTTTACCTTCATCATTGCGTCGGCCTTTCAACTTCACCGGTGTTTTGCTGACAACCCGGTCGCGCTGAAAGCGGCGCGCATGTTCGACGGAAAAGCAAACGCTCTTGTGCAAAACGGCGTCGTGATTGTGGAAGATGGCAAGATCGTGGATGCGGGACCGAACATCGCAATTCCACAGGGCGCGCAGGTGATCGATCTCGGCGACGCGACGCTCTCGCCTGGCTTCATCGATGCGCACACGCATCTGACTTCCGACTACTCGAAACCGTACAACGAACGGCGCTTGAAAGAGCTCGAGACGGAAGTGCCCATGGCGGCTTATCTCGCCATTCCAAATGCAGAGAAGACCTTGATGGCCGGCTTTACCACGGTGCGCGATCTCGGCAGCGAAGCCTTCATGGATGTGGCTCTGCGCGATGCAATCGCGAAAGGGATCGTGCGCGGGCCGCGGATCCTGGCGGCGACAAAAGGGATCGGCGCGACGGGCGGACATTTCGACGACTCGAATGGTTATCGCGACATGCTTTTCGGCCGTGAACCAGATTACAGCGACGGAATTGCCGACGGTCCGGAAGCGATTCGCAAAGCAGTGCGTTTCGAAATCAAGAACGGCGCGGATGTAATCAAAGCTGCCGTCTCGGGCGGTGTTCTCTCGATGAGAGATGAAGTAGATGTGCCGCAACTAACGCCGGAAGAAATCGCCATGCTGGTCAATGAAACACATCGACTGCGCAAAAAGGTGGCGGTGCATTGTCATGGCGATACGGCGGCGAAGGATGCGATCAACGCCGGGGTTGATTCGATCGAGCACGGATCATTTTTAAAAAAGGATACGCTCGCGCTCATGAAGACGAAGGGGACTTATCTCGTTCCGACGCTGGAAGCGACCGAATATGTTGTGGGCAAAATTGCGTCGTATCCGGCGCCCATTCAGGAAAAGGCCAAGGCGGCGGGAACCGCGCGCAGCGAGATGTTTCGCAACGCTGTGCAGCTAGGCGTGAAGATAGCCTTCGGCACTGACGCCGGCGTTTTTCCCCATGGCGAGAATGCAAAAGAATTCAAACTTATGACAGACTTGGGAATGCAACCGCTCGATGCCCTGCGCGCGGCGACTTCAGTTTGCGCAGACTTGTTAGGTATCGCCGCCACCACCGGCACGATTGAGAAAGGGAAAGTAGCTGACATTGTAGCCATGCCGGGCGATCCGACGGCCGACATCACTGCGACTGAGCGAGTGATGTTCGTGATGAAAGATGGCCAGGTCGTGAAAGGCGCGCCGCGGTAGTTGAATTCATTGCCGCCCGAGGAGGGAAGTATGAGTTATAACGCGGCCGTCAAGGTCGTTGCGCTCCTAACGCTGTTAACGGCTTTCGTTCTTTGTTGGTTCAATGCGCCGTTAATTTGGGATGGCAGTTATCAGCTTTGCCGGACGTTGATCGATCAACGCCCATTCTTCTACTACACGCGCTTCCACTCCTACCCGCTTTGGTGGCCGGTGGTATGGCTAAGTAGAGTTACTGATAACTTACACGCGTTAATTTTCGCTTTCGGACTTCCTTTTTGTTTGGCGCCTGCAGTTAGCCTATTGCTGTCGTGGTGGTTTGTGCGTCGAACAGCACCATGGCTGATCCTTTGGGCAGCGCTCGGGACCTATGCGACCGCGTTACCAGGACAGATGTTCCTAGTCAACGATAGCATTTTTCAGCAGCACCTCTTTTGGCCTTTCTATCTGGGCTTGTTTGTACCATTAACGCCTTTGCAGATAGCTGTCCTTGTTATCCTGTCGGCTTTCCAGTTATCGCATCCACTCGGTGGGTTGTTATTTCTGGGAGCTGCTATCACGACAGCTAGCCTGGCTAGACTAGACCTAACCAACCGGCGGCGCTGGCTAGTTCGGACTTTGTTCGTGCTTGCCTTGTGTATCGTTGCTTGGGCGAAGATTCTTTTATGGCCGGATCCTTATGCTTACGAGGAAGCATCGTTCCAGATGGCGCGAAGCAGGTTCCACGACGGAGTGCTTGGTTGGCCCGTTGTAGCTGTCCTTTGTATCTGGCTGTGCGCGATATGTGTCTGGTGGGCGGGAAAACACGCCAACGGAGACTCACCACAGCGAAGGCTGATGCTATGCGCCACGGTCGCTTTTGTGTTAGGCGCGCTAGCTCTAATTGTTTGGGCTGCCGATCCGGCCCGGTGGAACTCGGCTATCAATTATCGGCGATGGGCCGCTCCGCTGACGCTACCGGTGTTTGCTTTGGCCTTTCTGGAAACAATGACTCCGCCGCGAGACGCTGGTTTGTTGTCACGGTCGCGCTCGAGATTGTTATTGGGATGCGGCCTCGTCTTTGCGGTGGTCTTATCCTGGCAGGCACTTACCTGGTGGAACATGATAGGCCGATTGATGTTCGAGGTGGAGAGCCGGCGCGGTCCGATAGTTACTGTTGATTCTCTTCAATCAATACACGGCACTGCGCTGGATCATTGGAGCATCGTGTCTCTTGTCCTGGTATCGCAAGGACGTAGCCCGACCAAGCTAGTCCTTAACTCCGAAGGTATACCCGCGTTAGAAGCATCGGCACCCAGGCTCGAGCTAGGGTCGTGGGATTTGCAACCAATCCGGCGCGGAACGGCGGATTGGTTCGATTTCAGTTCCATCCTGGAACAACTGCGCGCGAAACAAAACTCCGCGAAGTGACGCGTCGCCGAACGCGTCTACTTCGCGGAGACCACTCCCTGGATAAGTCTTCTTAACTAACGCCGCGAGACGATCGCGACGCGGGCAGTGCGATCGTTCGCTTTGCCGATGTAATAGAGGGAGGCGTCGCCGGCGCCGTAAACCGGATAGAAGGCATACGGTTGTCCATGCATGTAAACCGGGTTCTGCCAATCGATCGTAAGCCGACGCGAAGCCGTGTTAGAACGAACCGAAACGGTTTCGTTTTGTTCGAGACGAGTATCGCGATTGTCGATGCGCGCTTCGTACGGTTTGTAGCGCTGGTTACGCACCGCGTTCGTGAGGAAAAAGTCGCGCGAGAAAGCTTCGTCTTCGGTGGTGAAGCGAATCGGGTGCGTGACTTCGGTGACGGTGCGCAGGTTATCCACCATCACTGGCTCAATCTGATCTTCTCCCGCAAAACGGTAGGAATAAAAAGCGATTTCATAATCGAGCCCGCCCCATTGACTGAGATTAATAGGATGACCGAAAGCGACATTGAAGACATGGACGTTTGTGGAATCGCGATCGCCATTGTTTTCATCACTGGTCGCGAGAGCTGACTTCTTTGCTTGCCGGCTTTGTTCGCGGCGTGTTTCGAATGCGGTCGCGTCTGCGGGCGCAAGCGCAATATCGGAACGGCGCAGCGTTTGGATCAACGAATCGCTCGCGCCTTGCGCCTTCAGCGTTGTTTCCTGTTGTGGCGTGAGCGCACGGACGAGTTTGCGATGGGAAACTTCTCGGGTGATCGAAGCTTCGCTATCGCGGGCGCGAACGAGCAGCGAAACTTCGCTGTAGTCGACCGGTTCACCAAAGAGGTCCGCGGTTGAAAATGCAGTGATCAGAGCGAACACGACGAGAGGTAATCGGATTCTGGGGTTCATAATTACCAGAGTTTTAACAGGTGCCGAGAGGAATTGGCAATCCTGGAATTGTTCCTGAATGAAAATTGTTGCGATTCGTTTTTGACAGGGAGCAAGTAACGTCTAATTTCCCGTCCCGCTCGCCCAAGGCGAGCGCGACCGCAGGAGAGTCAAAAGCTCGTTCGCACTGCAAAACATCATGCAAAAAAATCGTAGTAAACGTTATCGCGCGGCCGCTGAGCAGCTGGACCGCAACAAGGCTTACAGTCTTCCCGAAGCGGTCGCGACACTGAAGAAATTTTCGCCCCCGAAGTTCGATCAAACGGTGACGATGTCGTTCCGGCTCGGAGTTGATCCGAAACAATCCGACCAGATGGTGCGCGGCACTTGTCCGCTTCCGCATGGCAGCGGCAAGAAAGTGCGCGTCCTGGTTTTCGCGGAAGGCGATGCAGCGCGCGCGGCCAAAGAAGCTGGCGCAGAATATGTCGGCTTCAAAGATATGATCGCGAAGGCGCAGGAAGGTTTTCAGGATTTCGATGTCGCGATCGCGACTCCGGCCGCGATGGCCGAAGTGCGCAAGCTCGGCAAGGTGCTCGGTCCGCGCGGACTGATGCCGAATCCGAAAACTGGCACGGTCACTGACGATACAGCGACGGCTGTGCGCGAAGTAAAAGCGGGGCGCGTCGAGTTTAAGCTCGACAAGAACGGCAACGTTGCAGTTCCGGTCGGAAAAGTTTCATTTGCCGAAGAGCAGCTCGTGCAGAACGGGACAGCGGTCATCGAAGCTGTCGTGCGCGCGCGGCCGGCGACGGCGAAGGGCCGTTTTGTGGATGGACTAACTTTGAGCGCGACGATGTCGCCCGGGATCGCACTCGATCCATCACCTTACCTGACTTTCTAAATATGAGACCCGAAAAAGCCAACATCGTCTCGGACCTCTCGGAAAAACTGAACCGCTCGTCGTTCACGCTGGTGACCGATTATCAGCGGATGAAGGTCGATCAATTTAGCGAGCTGCGAAATCGTCTCGCGCCGGCGGGCGCGGAATTGCGCGTGGTGAAGAACAGCTTTTTGAAGCGCGCGTTGTCGGAAAGCGGATTGCCAGATGTAGAAAAACATCTCAGCGGCCAGACCGCCGTGGTGACGGGGGACAAAGACGTCGCGCCCGTCGCGAAAATTCTCAAAGCCTTCGCGGCGGAATTCAAAATCGCGACGCTCAAAGTCGGATTAGTGGACAAATCGATTTTGTCCACGGCCGAAGTGGAGGCATTGGCGGAATTGCCACCGCGCGAAGTGCTTCTCGCGAATCTTCTCGGATTACTTTTGGCGCCGGCGACGCAACTTGTGCGCGTATTGAACGAACCCGCTTCCGCCTTTGCGCGTTTGCTGAAAGCGAAAGGCGAAAAAGGAGGCGGCGATACAGTGGCGGCGGAGTCGGCTCCCGAACCTGAAACGGCCGAGGCGAGCGAACCTGCGGCGGTCGAAGCGCCCGTCGAAAATGCCGCTCCAGCGGAAACGGCACCAGCTGCGAGCAGCGAACCTTCGGCCGGAGAACCTACGGCCTAACAAATTTTCGCCTAACGAGTAGTCGGGCGAGCAACCAAACAACAACTGTCCGACCCGATGGCTATCGGGTTTAATTCTCCGAAGGCTTTCGGAGACGGCGATTCAGAGGAAAATAAAATGGCAGATACAAACGCAATCGTAGATCAACTCAGCGGACTCACTGTTTTAGAGATCGCTGGCCTGGTGAAACAGCTCGAAGAAAAATGGGGCGTTAGCGCAGCGGCTCCGGTCGCAGCGGCGGCTCCTGCAGCCGGCGGCGGTGCAGCGGCACCCGCAGCAGAAGAGAAAACCACCTTCGATGTTATCTTGAAGGAGATGGGTGCGAACAAAATCGGCGTGATTAAAGAGGTTCGTGGCGCAGTTCCAGGCCTCGGT
>JALZAX010000117.1 GCA_030948055.1 Verrucomicrobiota bacterium
TCGGGCAATCGTCCGGCAAATTGAAGGCCGCCTTGAAATCGGGCGAATTCGAAAGCGGTCCGTTGCAACGATACTTCGTCGGTGAATGCGGGTCGGTGTTGAGGCGCAATTTGAGCGCTTCGTCGCGCGTATTCGCCCGCCAGACCTGCGCCCAGCCGAGGAAGAAACGTTGCTCCGGCGTGAAGCCATCGATCTTTTTCGTGGCCGTTTCCGGATTCTTCGCCAGTGCTTTTTTCAGCGCGGCGAAAGCCAGCTTCACACCGCCGTCGTCCGCGAGATTTTCGCCTTCGGTCAGCTCGCCGTTAATGTGCAGGCCGGGCAGCGGTTCGTATTCGGAATATTGCTCCACGATCTTGTCCGCGCGTTCCTTGTATTTCGCGGCGGATTCCTCCGTCCACCAATCGCGCAGATTTCCCGCCGCATCGAACTGCCGGCCCTGATCGTCGAAGCCATGTGAAATTTCGTGTGCGATGACCGCGCCGATCCCACCGTAATTGATCGCGTCGTCCGCATCCTTATTAAAGAAGGGCGGCTGCAAAATTCCGGCGGGGAAGGTGATCTGGTTCATAGTCGGATTGTAGGACGCATTCACCGTCGGTGGCGTCATTCCCCATTCGGTCCGATCGACCGGCTTGCCGATCTTCTTGAGCTGCCGATCCGTCTCGAAGATCGCCGCCCGCGCCGCATTCCAAACATAAGGACCGCGATCGATCTTAAGCGGCGAGTAATCGCGCCATGTATCCGGGTAACCGATTTTGACCGTGAATGCGCTCAGTTTTTTGAGCGCTTCTTCCTTGGTCGCGTCGTCCATCCAATCGCGCGACTTGATCGAATCGGAGAGCGCTTCCTGAATGTTCTTCACCAGCTCGATCATGCGCGCCTTCGATTCGGGCGGAAAATTCTCCGCTACATACAATTTGCCGAGCGCTTCGCCTAACGAGGCATCGGTCGAAGTGATGACGCGTTTCCAGCGTGGCTTCAGTTCTTTCGCGCCGGTCAGGGCACTGCCGAAGAATTTGAAATCTTCATTCACGAAATCGCTCGAAAGCTCCGCCGCCGTGGCGTGCAGAAGATGCCAGCGCAAATACGTCTTCCAATCATCCAGCGACGTGTTTTTGACAACGTTATTTGCCGCCTTGAAGAAATCGGGCTGGCCAACATTCACGTCACCCGGTTCGGTCAGGCCCATTTCCTTGAAATAGTTTTCCCAGTTCCAATCCGGTGTGAGCGATTGCAGATCCGCTACGGTCATCTTGTTGTAGTTTTTTTGCGGATCGCGCAACTCCACGCGCGTGCGTGCTGGTTTCGCGAGCGACGTTTCGAGGGCGAGAATTTTCTTCGCATCCTCCGCCGCGCTCTTGCTGCTGCCGGCGAGGGTCAGTATCTTCGCGATGTGCGCCACATATTGATCGCGTAACTTTTTCGAAGCGTCGTCTTCCTTCGTATAGTAATCGCGGTCCGGCATACCCAGTCCGCCTTGCTCGGCCTGCGCAATCACGCGCGTGCTGTCCTTGAAATCCTGGCCGGAACCGAATCCGAAGAAGACATTCAGACCCATCATGTGCAGATGAGCGATCTCCTTGAGTAAGGCATCACGATCTTTGATCGCATCGATCTTCTTGAATTCATCAGCCAGCGGGTTGGCTTTCTCCGCCTCGATTGCCTTTTCGTTCATTCCGCTCGCGTAATAATCACCGACTTTTTGCACTTCCGGCGCCAGCTTCGGATCGGTCTTGGCCGCAGCTGCTTTTTCCGCGGCTTTGCGCAGCTCTTCGTTATTTTTTTCGAGCAGAATGCTGAAGCTGCCCCAGCGCGATTCTTCTGGCGGGATGGGATTGTTCTTCAGCCAGGCGCCATTGACGTAGGTGTAAAAATCTTCCGAAGGTTTGACCGACGTATCCATGTTCTTCGGATCGAAGGGTGGCGGATTCTTCTCGATCGGCTTCGCGCCTTTCGCACTGTCCGTTGTGGGAACGGTGACCGGCGGCGGAATCTTGTCGCCTGCTGGCGGAGGCGTCGCGGTCCCGAGTGGTTTGGTTGTTTTCGGCTCGGATTGAGCCAGGACAGTCACCGCGCCGAGGACGATGGCGGAAAGAACGAGAGTGAACTTGGACATCTGCGAAGAAACGCCGAAGGACGCGTATTGTCCAACGGAGACGCCTGCTTCCGACTCGCTTTGGCTGAGCTACTTTTTCGGTGCGAGCGAGGCGACGAGTTCCTGGAAACGTGGATCGCTGCGAAAGGTCTCGTATTTCGGATGACAGCGGAAACTGCCGTAGCTCGGGTGATATGGATTTTTCATCCACAGCGTCAGTTCGGCGAACGCCTCGTCCTTCTGCCCGATCAAACTGTAGATGCAGGCCAGATTGAAGCGAAGGCGCATCCCGTTGAGCGCATCCTGATCGAGTGGCAGCAGTTCAATCGCGCGGCGCCCTAGACGCAGAGCCTCTTCTTTCTCGCCTAGGTTTGCCTCGATGAATCCCAAGGCGCCCGTGAGTTGAGCGTCCTCGGGAGCGGCTTGCAAGGCGCTTGTTAATTCTGCGCGGGCTTCTTCATATCCTGCGCGCGCCGCCTCCGCGTCACCGCGCAAGCGCGCGATCGCGCCACGCCAGTAGCCGCGTGGTTGCGACGGATCAAATCCCTTCGGGTCGACACCGGCCAACGCCTGCTCCGCGCGATCGGCATCGCGCGCATAGACCGCCAGTTCCACGTTAAAAACAGGCACCGTCCCATCCTCGTCTTTTTCAGGGGTGACCGCGCGCAGCCCGGAGAAATCAGCCGTCTCATTGAAATCGACGTCAGCGAGATTCTCCCGCAGGTCCTGGGCCCAGGCGCCGCTGGTCGGCACGGTGTTGAATGTGCGCCGCGCTTCCGCGAAACGAAGTTGAATCATATACATGTTCCCGAGCTCGAACCTCCTTACCATGTCTGCGGGATCGAGCGCGGAAGCTTGTGCGAGACTCTGCGTCGCCTCCTCCCAGTGGCCTTCGCGCCGGTTAAGATAACCGAGGTAGGTGTAAACCTGCGGATCATTCGGCAGGGCCTTTTGCGCCAGCTCAAACTCCGCCCGCGCCCAGCGGTATTGGCGGTAGCTCAGATAGAAATGTCGCCCGCGCGCCAGGTGCACCTCACCCATGTCTGGGGCGAGGCGCGTCGCCGTTTCGACCTCAGCATCGCCCCGCGCACGGCGCTCAGGGGTTGGGTCGAGTCTATTAAAATAGAGGGCATCGTGCACGCCAGCCAACGCGCAGTGTGCCAGAACGAAGTTTGCGTCGAGCTTGAGGGCGTCATTCAGCAGCGCTTCTTGTTTCGCGAGCGCCTCGCGCGGATTGCCTGGGACCTTTTCCAGGTTGCGCGCCTCAACGTACAACGCAAACGCGGCAAGGTTCGCCGTCGGAGGTTGATCGATTGCCATTTTTTCTTTCGGGGAAAGCTTCGCCTGCAACTGCGCGGCAATCGTGTGCGCGATCTCGCTCTGGAGAGCGAAGAGGTCAGTCACGTTGCGATCGTAAACCTGGGCCCAGAGATGGGCGTCGTTGCGCGCGTCAATCAACTGCGCATTGACGCGGATGTGGTCGCCACTCCGCTGCACATTGCCTTCGAGAATGTGCGCGACCCCAAGCTCCGCCGCGATCTGCCGCAAATTCCGCGTGGCGCCGGCGGCGTACTGCATGACCGAGCTGCGGCTGATCACTTTCAAATCCGCGATCCTTGCCAGGTTGGTTAGGATCTCGTCCTGCACGCCATCGGCGAAGAAAGCGTTGTCCTTTAGGTCGCTCAGATTGAGGAAAGGCAGGACGGCGATGCTTTTCTCGGAAACAGGCAAAGCGCTCTGCAGCTTCGAAATAGTAAAGCGAGAATAGAGATAAGCGGTCGCTGCCAGCGCCAGCACGGTGAGCAAGGCCGCCGCGAGCCATTTCAGTTTGCGGCGACGTAAAACCGTCGCGCCTCGCGCAGCCTGCTCCTTCGCCAGTCGAAGCTTCTGCGGCAGCTCAGGATTGCCAACCCCATCGGTGTAAAAGTTAACCACCGACATCAGCACGCCGTGCTTCACTTCTACTTCGCCCAGGTCGTGCAAATGCGCGCGCCATTGCGGGTATTGTTCGAGATCATCGGCCACTCGTTTGGAAAGCAGAATGTGTCCGGCGTCGCCACAGTCCATCACGCGCTGCGCCATGTTTATGCCAGCTCCGGCGATGTTCGCCCGCTCGTTTACATCGGCGACTTCATTGACCGGCCCGCTGTGAACGCCCATGCGCACACGCACTTCGGGATGCACCTTTAGTTGCTCACTTAACTCCAGTGCACATAGCATCGGCGCCTCCGCACTGTTGCGAAAGACGAGAGCCATGCCGTCACCAGTCGGTAAGCGCACCAACTTTCCTTCTGCTTCGGCGAGGTGGAATTGCTCCGTCTCGCGCACAAGGCCAGTCAACTTTCGCAGTAACTCGCTTTGCTCCGTGATAAGCATCTTTGAGTAACCGATGATGTCGATGAACAAGACATGACCGATCTCTAGTTTCAGATTGGAGACGGCGTCGGGCGACATCAGTCTGAGTTACTTTCTCGGTGCGATCGAGGCAACGATCGCTTCGAAGCGCGGATCGCCGCGCAGCGATTCGTAGTGAGGGTAACAGCGCAGGTCGCCGTAGTACGGACCGTATGGAATCTTGATGAGTCGCTCTAGCTCGGAAAGCGCGCGGTCCTTGTCGCCGCTCCAACCGTAGATCCAAATCATGTTGATTGCGTACTGCATTCCTCGAATAGAATCCTGCTCGAGTGGCAGCAATTCGGTGGCACGACGACCTTCACGTAGAGCCTCGTCTCTGTTGCCGACAATAGCGTCGATTACTCCAAGCCACGATAGGAGGTCAGGGTCTTCAGGCTTTGATTGCAGCGTCTTAGCTACTTCGGCACGCGCGTCGCGATAAGCGCTCTGCAGGGCGACATCGTCCTTGCGCAATCGCGCAATCGCGCCGTCCCAATAACGTCGTGGCCGGCCCGCTTCGAACTCTTCCGCTTTCACTCCCTCTAAGGCGCGTTCGGCGCGGTCGGCATCGCGTTCCCAAAGGGCGAGCTTCACGTTGATCAGCGGCACGGATCCATCGGGCCGTTTCTCCGGGGTAATGGCGCGGAAGCCCGATACGTCAGCTTTCTCGTAGAAATCGCTCCAGGCGAAAAGTTGGCGCACGTCATCGCCCCAGGCTCCATCCATCGGAATCGCGCTGACGGCGCGGCGCATTTCGACGAAGCGCCTTTGCGCCATCAACATGTCCGCAAGTTCGAGGCGCGTACCGATATTCGCTGGGTTCAAGCCGCAGGCCTTTTCCATATTAGCGCTCGCCTCTTCGCGGCGATCGAGATAGCCGATGGTTTGGTAGACTCGCGGCTCGTTAGGGAGAGCTTTTTGGGCGAGGGCAAACTCCGCCCGCGCCCACTGGTATTGACGATAGCCATGATAAAAGTGGAAGCCGCGTGCCAGATGCACTTCCCCCATTTCCGGCGCGAGACGGGTCGCGCTGTCAATCGCCGCATCGCCGCGCGCACGGCACTCCGGGCTATCATCGACTTGTGACCAATAGCGACTGTCGTAAACCCCCGCCAATTCGCAAAAGGCCAGGACGAAATTTGGATCCAACTGTACCGCTTCGGTCAGCCATGCTTCGGCATTCTTATCATCCTCGGCGAAATCGCGTTTCGCCTCGGGCTTCTCCCCGAGGTCCTTCGCGCGAAGATAAAGCGCGTAGGCTTTCAGATTCGCCGTCGGCGGCTGATCAATAGCCGCACTTTCCTTTGGCGAAAGTTTGGCCTGCAGTTGATCCGCGATGGCGTGCGCGATCTCGCTTTGCATCGCGAAAAGGTCCGCCACTTTGCGATCGTAAACCTGTGCCCAGAGATGCGCGTCGGTCCGCGCATCGATTAACTGCGCGTTAACTCGGAGTTGATCGCCGCTGCGCTGCACATTGCCTTCCAAAACGTGCGCGACTCCAAGCTCCTGTGCGATTTGGCGAAGATTCCGTGTGGCACCGGCCGCATACTGCATGACCGAGCTGCGGCTAATCACCTTTAGGTCCGCGATTTTCGCGAGGTTCGTTAGGATCTCATCCTGCACGCCGTCGGCGAAGAACGCGTTCTCCTTCAAATCGCTCAGATTCGCAAAGGGCAGCACGGCGATACTCTTGGCGGGAATCAAAGAGGCACCTTCTGTCCGCGTGCGGGGCTTTCCTCGTGCTAAGCTCCACCACACGCCCGCGCCGATTGCGAAAGAAGCTAGTAGCAAGAGAACGGCTATCGACGTTTGGCGTTTACGCCTAACGAGTAGTTGCTCGCGCTCTGCGCGTCTGATTTTCGCCGGCGCCGCCGGGTTGCCCACATTCTCGTTGTAGAGATTAACTACCACTAGTTTGACGCCGTGTTTCACTTCGACTTCGCCGAGGTCGTGAAGGAGCGGCTGCCATTCGCGATATTGCGCCAGATCATCTGCTGCGCGTTTCGAGAGCAGAATGTGACCGGCGTCGCCGCAATCCATCACGCGCTGCGCCATATTCACTCCGGCGCCCGCGATATTGGCGCGCTGATTCACATCGGTGACTTCATTGACGGGGCCGCTGTGCACACCCATTCGCACCTGGATCTCCGCGTGCTCTTTCAAGGCCGTGGCAATTTCCAACGCAGCCTCTGCGGGCGCTTCGGGATGATTGCGAAAGACGAGCGCCATGCCGTCGCCGGTGGCCAGTCGAATCAGCTGATTTGACGCATCGGCCGCGCGCACCTGCTCGGTACGCAGAACCACGTCGTTAAGCTTCTCGATCAGTTCGCTCTGCTCCTGCATGAGCAGCTTTGAATAACCGATTACATCGATGAACAGGATGTGGCCGATCTCAAGATGCAGGGTGGTTTTGGTCTCAGCCGACATATCGCATCCAAGGGCGGCGATCATTTCGCTGGCAGGGTTAGCAGTCGAGAGTAAAAAGTCCGTTAAGGTCTGTTAGACAGCGCTAATTGGCAGTTTGGCGTATTTGTTGCATACTACGGGGTCATGGGTCGGCGCTGCATACGATTTTGCCTAACGACTGCTTTGCTCTGCGCCGTCGTAGCGAACTTGCGCGCCGCGTCGGATTGGCAGGTCGTCAAAATCGACGGCTGGGATTATTTGACCGTCGAGAACATCGCGAAGTTTTACGGATTCGCTGCGGACGTAACGCCGATCAACAAACACATCCGGCTCGATAACGGCAAGAACCAGCTCGAAGTCACGCTCGATAGCCGGGAAGCGATCGTGAACGGCGTGCGCAATTGGTTGTGCTTCCCGATTCTCGAACGTGGCGGCAAATATTTGGTTTCGCGCATTGATCTAGCGAAGACGATCGAGCCGCAATTTCGTCCGCACATGATCAAGAACCTGGGCCGGATCAAAACCGTGGTGATCGATCCCGGACACGGGGGCGTGGAAAAAGGCGCGGGCAGCAGTTACGGCAACGAAAAGGATTTCACACTCGATGTCGCCTTGAAGCTGCGTCC
>JALZAX010000118.1 GCA_030948055.1 Verrucomicrobiota bacterium
GCGTGACCCATCCGAGAAAAAGCGAAACAGATTCGGCGCGTAACTGTTGATCGCGAGCGCGTCCGCTTTCGCGAGCAATTCATTCATGTGTGATTTCGCGAATTCCCACGCCACCTCCGGGTGTCCGCTTTCGCGCGCGACGCGGGTGACGATATAAAGCGCACGGCTCGTCGGCAACTCATCGCCCAACGCGATCTGGAGCGCGCGTTGCATCAGTTTCGGATCGGTCGCTCCCGAAAGAGCTTCGTAATAATTTTGTTTCTCTTCGATGCTGGTCGTTTTCAAACCGAGCTCGTGCAATTTCGACCACGTTTTGTCGTCGGCATATCGTCCGACAATTTTCAAAACCGAAGGACGCAAATCCGGCGCGAGCGATTTCGGATCGGTAAGAAAAGCGGCGAAGCGCCCTCGACAACCGGCGATCACATCTGTGTCGCCATAATTTCCCAGCGCTTCGATCAAACTGGCGCGCAGGTTGGCAATCTTGTTGGACTCGTTAGGCCGCGGCGTCCAACCGACTTTATCGAAACTCGGGCGCAGCTGCGCGCAGGCGTATTGAAGAAACTGAGTACGCTGCGGCCCATCATCGATGAGACCGTTGATGTAATCGAAGGCGGTGCGCATTTGGTCGCGCTCGGCCAGTTCGGTGCGAGTGGGAAGTTTCTCGATCACGTCGAGGTAAAATGACAACGGCGCGCGCCCGGCTTGCACCAGCGCCCACGCATCCGCCAGCAGGTTGACGCGATCGCCCACGCTTAACTGCGACAACTCGGCGAGAAGCAATTTCCACGATGCGTCGTCGTATTGAACGCGATAATTTCCCGCACCGTCGGCGTTAAATTTGACCGCGCGATCGGCCGGAACGTCAGCGATTTCCATCGTCTTCGCTGTCATTAAGATGCTCGTAGCTTTGTTCGAACCGGCGACTGAATAGGTCAGCGGAATTTTCCATTCCAGCTGCGGCGCGTCGGGAAAGTTCACCGTGAAACGTTCCTGCGTGAGAGTGATTTTGCCGCCGGCATCACGCGCCACTTTCACGACCGGAAATCCCGGTTGCTCCGTCCAGGCCGCGGCGATTTCGATTACCGGTTTGCCGGACGATTCGCCCAGCGCGCCCCAGAGATCAGCCGTGGTGGTGTTGGAAAATTTGTGGCGCGCCATATATTTGCGGATGCCATCGCGGAAAACATCTTCGCCGAGGAAACTCTCGAGCATGCGCAGAAATGCCTGGCCTTTCTTGTAGGTGATGTCGTCAAAAGCGCTGTTCGCATCCGCTTCGGTCTTGATCGGCTGTTGAATCGGATGCGTGGTCGAGCGGGCGTCGCCTTCCATGGCCGCTTCCTTCGATATACCGATGCGGCGCGCCGGATCGCGCGGAACTCCGCGCGCCAGATAAACTTCCCAGTCCGGATTAAATTTCGCAGAACATTTGCTGCCCATCCACGAAGCGAAACCCTCGTTCAACCAGAGATTGTCCCACCACGCCATGGTCACGAGATCGCCGAACCATTGATGCGCGACTTCGTGCGCGATGACTTCGTAAACGCGCTGTTTCGTTTCCGAAGATGAATTTCGCGGATCGAAGAGCAATGCGGATTCGTAATAGGTGATGCCACCCCAGTTTTCCATCGCGCCGCCGAAACCGCCGGGCACCGCGATTTCGTCAAGTTTCGGCAAGGGAAAAGGCACGCCGAAGTAATCGTTGTAGTACTCGACAATCTGCGCGGCGCTATCGAGCGCGTAACGGCCCATTTCCGCCTTCCCTTTGGTCGCAACGACGCGATGCAACACGCCGCTGCTACGCTTCTCGATCATGTCGAGCTCGCCCGCGCAAAGAACATTGAGGTAGGAGGCCATCGAAGGCGACATGGCGAAGTGAATTTCTTTTCCCGCGTGAGGCGGGCTGCTTTTTGTTTCTTTCTCGATCGGCATGTTCGAAATCGCGACCCAGTTTTCCGGGATAACCGCGGTCATTTGGAAACGCGCCCGAAAACTTGGTTCGTCCCAGCAAGGAAACAGGCGGCGCGCATCGGTCGCTTCGAACTGCGTCCCGAGCATGACTTTCTTGGCGGCGGTGCCGTGCTCGGCGTAAGGCGCGCGGTAAAGTCCCTGACCCTGATCGTTAATTTTACCGGAGAATTTCAACGCGAGGGTGTGCGTGCCAGGGGATAGCTCATTGCCTAACGAGAGGTTTAACGTCTGCTCTTTCGGATCACGTTTGATCGCCGATTTCGCGATCGGTTTTTCGTCCAGCGAGGCGCTTTCAATTTGAATGTCCGCAGCGTTTAGTACGAGTTCGCGAACTGACTGACGCACGTTCAGCTTGATCGTCTCGCTGCCGGTGAAGCTTAGCTTTTCTACGTCCGGCGTGATGCGGATCGCATATTCTTCGGGCACGACTTGCTTGGGAAGTTTCCCGGGAGTGTTTTCGAAAACGAAGGGTTCTTCGGCCGACACGATGGCGATGAAGCTAACCGAAATCGCCGCACAAAGAAGAAGGCGGGAGACAAACATCTTCCCACTAAACGCGACCGAGCGCGCTATTCAATCACCAGGACGAGAACCAAAAGACCGCTTCCGACCTGCGGACCTTTGATCACCAGCGGACTGGTCTTGCTCAACTTCGCGTCGGTTTCGAGAAGGAGTTTTTCCTGCTGGAATAACTTCAGATTGAGGAGATACGAATCGCGCGTCGTTCCTTTGGAATCGACATGCAGCGCGAAGTAATTGCTCTTGGCCAGCCAATCTTCTTCGCCGGTCTTTAGAATCTTACGTGACTGGCCAATAACCTGAAACTGGTTGTAGCCAAAAATCCCTTTGAACGTTCCTTCCAGCCAACTGAACTCCGCCGGGATGGGCGTGGGGGCCGGAACATTCGTGGCAATGACCAAACCGCTCCAAACCACTTTCGATTCCCGCCCGCAACTCGTCATCCCGAGCATAAACACGGCAACGGCGAGGGCGGCGGAGCGGTGCGACATCGTTGTTATTGCGCGGCGTATTCTGAAGGTAATGACTCGAGTCCGTTTACCCACAGCACGGTCACTTTATGTTCCTTTGTTTCGAAAATCGAAATATCTGCGTTCGGGCTATCGACGCGCGCGCCCAGAACCTGGCTAAGTAACGGCGACTGCCCACCCACCTTTTCATCACGCATGATAAAGAAAGTGCAGACAATAAATACCGCGAGTGATGCCGCGCCCGTCCAGAGCAAACGACCGATCGTCCACCATGTTTCGCCTGAGCGGCGCGAGGGCGCGCCGGCTCCAATATTTTCCTCGTGGTCGATCTGTTCGCGTAACTGATGATGGAAAAACTCCTCGTTCGTCATCGAGTGCGCGCCGAGTTGTTCTTTCAAGAACACACCGAGTTTGTGCGCCTGCTCTTTTTCTAACTCAGCGGCGGCCTTGTCCGGCAACGACGCTTCGAACTCGACCAGCTCTTTGCCGGTAAGTTGTCCGTCGATCCAGGCGGTGAATTTTTCTTCAAACGTTTTCATAAACGTCCCTCAACATATTCTGCAATTTTTTGCGCGCGTAGAAAAGCCGGGACATAACCGTGCCGATCGAACAGTCGAGCGCTTCTGCGATCTCGTGATATTGCATATCTTCTATCTCCTTCATTAAAATAACGGCCCGATGTTCCGGCGATAATTGCCCAATGGCCTGATCGATCCGCGTTTTGATTTCGCCGTGCACCATTCGTTCATGCGGCAGCGCATCCGCTTTCGGAACTGTGCGTGAAGCCGGATCAATTTCGCGCAACTGCACTTCGTCATTGAACTCTGCGCCCGACCCTTTGACCTGCTTTTTGCGCAGCCAGTCAATCGTCACATTCATGACGATGCGGTACATCCAGGTGTAGAAACTCGATTGCCCGCGAAAACGCGCGATCGATTTCCACGCCTTCAGGAAACTGTCCTGGGCTAGATCCCAAGCGTCCTGCTCGTTATGCACCATGTTATAAATCATACCAAAAACTCGGGTTCGGTAGCGGCCGACGAGCTGGTCGAAGGCATCGGCATCGCCCTTCTGGCATAACTGCACCAGATCCTGATCCGTTACTTCGGCTTGAGCCGGGGTCGCTTCCGTATGCATATTCGACGGGGCAGCGGCTAATTCATTCAACCCCGCGCACTTTCGGGGCTAAAGGCTGCCGAAGCGTCGCAGCCACTCGCCGCGATATTCGCCCATCAAAGTGATGATCCCGTCGCGGACCTGGAAAAGGCGTTGCATGAGAATGGCATGCTGGCGGGGCGAAATCAGCTTTTGCGAGAAGAGCTCGCCGCCCCCCTGCATTGAGACCGTGATCGCCTTCAGCGCCCGCTTCAAATACGCGATCGTCATACCGATTTCATCGACGTCGTCATCGCTCAATGCGGCCGCCAGTTTGGCACTGGCCAAAGCGGCGTGCGTGGCGAGTTTCACCGCCGAAGGTTCATTTTGCAGCGCGGCGTTGTCATCGAAGAGCTGGTCGATCCAAACCGTGAGAGCGAACGCAGCGCGGTAAAGACTGTGATCTTCGAAGCTCTCGCTCGCGTTCGTAATTTGTTCGGAGGGCAACACCGATTCCCCACTACTCACTTCATCCGCCATCAGGGCATCGACCTCGTCGCTCCAATCGTCGCTATTGACCAGATGAGTCCAGCCCATCTCGCGCGCGATGATTTGGTCACGCTGCGGATGATCGAGATACTTCTCGAGCAGCTCCATATACTTCTCCGTTTTCTGATCCTGCTGCTGCAGAAAACGTTCCCACTCATACTCGTCCCAAGCGTGATCGGACTCTGAGTCGTAGCCGGGCATATTCTCCTTTTAAAGCAGCTTCGTTAGACGCGCAAAAAAGTTTTCGCGGCGATCACTTCATGGCGTGCTCTTCCTTCTTGGTCTTTAGCGCAGTTTTCTCTTCGCGCGCAAGGAATGCAGTTTCGAGTGCGTTTATCTGCGCCTGCCGAATTTGTTCTGGCGACAATCCTGCCGCCGGCGCTGCGATTTCAAACTCATGCGGCAAGTCAATCGCGCTCACGCCAGGGTCATCGGTGTTGATGGAAGCGAGCAATCCGCGCGAAAGCATTTCGCGCAGCGGATGACTCGCAAGATCGGCGACCGTGCTCGTCTGCACATTACTCGTTAGGTTGGCTTCCACGCCGATCCGTTTTTCGACAAGGAACTCGACTAACCGCGGATCTTCCAGGGCGCGCACGCCGTGTCCGATTCGCTCCGCGCCTAACAAGTTGACCGCGTCCCACACACTTTCCGCGCCGGCACTTTCGCCGGCGTGAATCGTCACGCGCCAGCCCGCATCGCGTCCGCGCGCAAAGTGTTCCGCGAATAAATGCGGAGGAAAGTTCGCTTCGTCGCCCGCCAGATCGAGCGCTACGATTTGCTCGCGCTGTGTGAGGAGAGCGGCCAACTCCTTGTGCGCGATCTCCGGGCCGTATGTGCGGCTGAGAATTCCGATCACGTTCACACGTAATCCCGTTGCTTCCGCACCTTCCGCCACTCCTTCCACGACCGCGGCCGTGACTCGCGCCGGATCGAGTTTGTGCGGCTCACTCATGAACCACGGACTGAAACGCAACTCGATGTAATCGATTCCTTCGCGCTGCGCGTCCTCTACGTTTTCGCGTGCGATCCGCCGGCAAGCCTCGGTGTCCGCCAGCACAGCCGTCATCCAGAGCATCTTATGGATGAACGCCATCACGCCCGGTTGGCGTTCGGTGATCTGCACATGCGGGCGCAGTTCTTCGATCGTCGCGCCAGGCAATTTGATCCTGTGTTGTTTCGCCAGGTCCAGCATGGTGGACAAGCGCACACTCCCATCGAGGTGACGGTGTAAATCGATGAACGGCAACCGCGGATTAATCATCGACCCGGAATACCTAACGAGTGGTTACTAGACCAGCTTACTTTCGCTTTGTTTGCCGCCAGCGATCGTCTGGGCGCATGGTGCGCGAGTTCGATGACTGACGGCCAACGCGACGAGCTCTTTATCGCGAGACGGCGGCGATTGCTCTCGCGCTAGCCGTCACCTCGTTCGAGGCAATGCGCTTCAGTATCAGATGAGTGGGTAACACCCTAAAGCCTCCCTTTCACCTCCGAGCCGGAAGTCGTTTAAAGGTTAGTAGGTAAAGTTGCACCAGGGGAAGTGCTGCTCACTTATCATCGCACCACTTGGAACGGAATAGGCAGGGACGTTGGCGATATCGGCCCCGGTATTAGATTTCGCGGTATTGCGAATCACAAATTGTCCACCCCCGTTTAGCCCGGGCCCGGTGTTCACGGCGGCGTGGTTACTGTCGATCCGGCTGGTACCGTTGGTCAAGCCGGTGTTAGCGATGATCCCTCCGCCGTTGGCACCGTTTGAGGTGTTGTTCAAGCTGGCCACGTTGCCGACGATGTAGGAATCCGGCTCCACCACGATCCCGGAAAGGGAATTCGACCGGAAGGCGCAACTCCGCACCGCGCTCCCGTTGCTGGCATCGATCCCATTTCCGAGGTTCGATGAGGAACTGCATTCGCTCACTGTGCTGCCGGCGCCGGTGGTGATTCCCGTACCGCTATTTCTTGTCACCGAACAGTTACGAATGACGCTGCCAATGCCGCCCACGATTCCTACCGCCCCGTTAGAGGTAGCAGCGCAATCGCTGACCATGATCCCGTCACTGCCGGTAATTCCGGAACTCCCATTATGGCTCGCGGTGCAATGCTCGATCACGCCATCGCCGAAGAGGTAAATCCCGTAATTCGCATTGGCGTAGGCGGTGCAGGCGCTAACCGTCGTACTATTGTTGAGACTGAATCCGACGTTGCCATTCGATGAGCCCACACAGCCGATGAGAGTCGCCCCGACTCCGGCGCGGAAGCCATTCGTTAACCCCGGGTTACTCGAAGAGACACAGTCCTTGATCAGCGAACTATCGCCGATACCTATGCCCGTCGTTCCGAAACCACCCGAGCAACCCGTCACGTTTAGCTTCTCCATGATCGAATTTGTGGCTAGGAGAGCTACCACCCCACCGCCCGTCCAATTCTGGACCGCGCCGTTGCGGTTGGTCAGGTTCTTGCGCGCGGCCGGTGCACTAATCCCAATCGCCGTCCCCGTGCCATTGCCAATGAGCGCGAATCCGTTGAGATCCAGATTCACGTTATCGGCACTGATCACGATTCCCCCGTTCGTCCCGCTCGCATTCAGGTTTCCTGCCAGGTAATACGAACCCGGCAGCGTGATCGTATAAGGAAGAGTAAACCCCGGCTGCGAGGGGTCGATCACCGTCCGCGCCTCCACTTGCGAGAGCGACTTCATCGTCGGCGTGGGCGCGCTGGCCGGAGCGAGGCTGCCTTGGGGAAGTGCAGAAGGAAGCGAAAGAGCGAAGAGAGTAACGCTGAGTAAAGTACATTTTGGGGTGGTATTCATAATAGCTGGTCTGAGTGAGTAACTAGCCTACGAAATCTTCCACCCTTCCGGCAACTGCCAAAGTTCGATCCTAAGCATAACAGGACTAACAACCTGGGCT
>JALZAX010000119.1 GCA_030948055.1 Verrucomicrobiota bacterium
TTCGAGCTGACCTTCACCAAAGGTCCGGGCGTGAAGCTACTGGTCGTTAGGCAGGATGCGAAATTTGCCAGTGCCGAAGGTCCACTCGCTCGCGGGCGTTGGTCCGGTCCGGTGGCGAATGCGCCGGAACGGTTGCGCGGATGGTTTAGCTTGCGCGACAAAATTCTCGCGGGCGGCAGGTCCGTGCGCGCTGAGAGCGGCGCGGAAACTTTTAACGCGCGTTTCTAGCGCCGCGATTCGTTCATCGCATGGCGCTTCATTCATCGATCAGTCGTCTCGTCACGCAACGGCGCGGACTTGTCTGGTCCGGCGTCGTCCTGATCGCAGCTGCGTCGCTTTTCATTCTCATCACGCGAATGAAATTAGACACGGAAGTCTTGAATCTGCTTCCGCGTGGCTTTGAATCCGTCGAAGGCCTGAAGGTCTACAACCGCGATTTCTCGCAAGTTCGCGCGCTGACTTTCGCGCTCGTCTGCAAACCGGAGGACGCCGATCGCCTGGAAGAATTCGCGCCGCAGTTTGCCGAGTCGCTTCGCCAGCAATCGTGGTGCGCGCGCATTTTATCCGGTGCACCCATCGAAACGCCCGAAGGTGTGCGCGATCTGCAATCAATCGCTGTGCCGCTCCTGTTGAATCTCACGCCTAACGAGTTCAACGACACCTTATCGCTTTTAGAGCCGGAAAAAATTCGCGAGCGACTTCGGCGGTTACACGGAGAAATCGAGGCCGGTTCGCCGAAACCGCAAATGGAACTGACGCTCGATCCGTTAGGGGTTATCGCACCCGCGCTAAAACCATTCGCGAGCAACGCCGCAATCGAAGAGGATCAGCCGCTCACTTCCGCTGATCGCACCATGCGCGTGTTTCTTGCTGTGACCAATCAACCCAGCATCGGCGCGTTCGATTGTCAGCGATTAATGCGCGAAGTGAATGCCTTTCGCGCAAAGGCGCATGAAGGCTGGGGCGGTGGGCCGCTGGAAATTCTCGTCACCGGCCGCTCCGCTTACGTCGCAGAAATTTCGTTGAGCATGCGACACGACATCATCATCACTGTGCTCGGCTCAATCATTTTGGTGGGCGGAGTTTTTTATGTCGGCTTTCGGCGCTGGATTCCGCTGATTGGAATGGGATTCACGCTTCTGCTGTGCTGCCTCGTCGCGCTCGCCGCCGGCCTTCTCATTTTCGGGGAGCTCAACATGGTCACGGTCGGCTTCTGCGCGATTCTCATCGGACTCGGCGTCGATTTTGCCATTTTGATTTTCGGCCGCTACCAGCAAGCGCGCGACGACGGTTGCGATCACGCCGGCGCAGTCAGCGAAGCAGTGAAGAATCTTGGCCGCGCAGTTTTCTTCGGCGCCCTAACGACTGCTGTTGGTTTTCTCGCCTTGCTGCTCAGTGGCTCCGCCGGATTTACGCAACTGGGCGTTTTGATCGCGATCGGCATTTTTGTTGCAGGCCTCTTCATGATGTCGGTCTTCTTTCTTTTTCTGCGCAACGCCACACATAACGTCCGCGCCGATTGGATTTTCACGCTCGTGAAAAATTATGTGCGTTGGACGGTGCGCCGGCCCGCCATCATGCTTTGGATCGCGACGCCGATTCTACTCGGGCTGACCGTAATCACATTCCTGCCGCGGCCACGATTAATTTTCGATGTGAGCACGCAATCGATGGAGCCGAAACGCAGCGCCGCCGGTTACGCTCTCCACACCATTATGGAAAAAATGCCGATGCGTTGGGAACCGGCGCTTGGCATCGTCCACGCCGCCAACGCACAGGAGTTGCACGACGATTGGCAAAAACTCGCGACGCACTGGGGCGAGTTGCAGGCGGCGGGAAAAATAAAGGGTTTCTCCACCCCCGCCGCGCTCGCGCTTTCGCCGCAGCGCGTAGAAACCAATCGTGAGAAATTGCGCGCAATTGATTTCGCTTCCACACGCGACGCGCTGCAATCCGCAATGACGCAGGAAGGATTCAGCGCGGAAACATTCGCATCCGCATTCACGCTCCTCGACGAACTGGCGCGCGTAGCTCCCGCAAGCGCGACCGTTCCCGATTGGCGAAAACTCCTGCCGACGACTTCCAATTGGTGGTTTTTAGTGGACCGCTACTTTGCGGAAGATCCGCTGCTCACGACCGGTTTCGTGACCACGAATGAACCGATCGCGACGCAAGAACAAAAGGAAATGCTGCACCGCGAATTGCCGGTCGCCGGCGTGCCGATGGTTCTATCTGGTTGGAGTTTCACGCTAACCGATCTAGTGCCCTGGTCACGTCATCAACTCATTTTCATCAGCACACTGATGGCAATTTTCGACGCGACTCTGCTCGCGATCCTCTATCGCGATTGGCGCTTGTGGTTAATCCAAATTGCGACGCTCGCGATGGCGGTGGCGGCGATGATCGCTTCGATGAAATTGCTGCAGATTCCGCTCAATCTTCTCAACGTTCTTGCTTTTCGTCTCGTGCTGGCGATCGGCGTCGATTACGGAATTTACGTCCTGCTCGTCTGGCAGCGCGCGCGCGAGCTTGAGCACGACGTTGCCGGTGTCGTAAAGCCAGTCATCCTGGCAGGATTAACCGCGATCGCTGGTTTCGGTTCGTTAGGCCTGGCGAATAATCCGACGCTGGCCGGTCTCGGCATCGCTTGTGCGATCGGAATTTTCTGGAGTCTGGCCGCGACAGTCTTTTTCACGCTGCCGGCGACGGCGGCGGCTGAGCCAAAGACATGGCGCGAAGAATCTGTAGAGTCTCGCGTCGAACAGATCGAACATGTCTAGGTTTTTACTTTCCGTTTTCTTCTTTTCGTTAGGCTGCGGTTTGCTTTCGGCGGAGCCGCTTGCGCCGAACGACGTCAAGGCGCTGCTCGCTCGCATCCGGGAAAAGCGCGCTGGGGCGCCCCAGGTCCACGCGGACTTCAAAGAAGAAAAAACCATTCGAATGATGAACAAACCGGTGACCAGCTCCGGCAAAGTTTGGTTTCAGGCGCCTAACAAGTTCAAACGCGAAGTCACGGGCAACTCACCCAGTGTGACGATAAGCGATGGCCCGACGCTCTGGATTTATTATCCGAAATTCCAATCAGTCGAGAAGTACTCGTTAGGCAAACGCTCCCCGCTCGACGCCGGCATCGCCGCGATTACCGCGAGTCTCAATCTCGAAGGCGTTGAACAGACCTATCACATCACCGGCGCGCATGAAGGCAATACCAACACGCTGGAGCTCCTGCCGCGCGCGCCGTCAATGAAGCGATTGCTCCAACGCTTCATCATTCATTTCAATGAAGCGCTGCAGGTCGAGCGCACGGAAATGCTGCAGCCGAATGGCGACAAAATCATTACGATTTACACCAATGAATCACGCGCGCCGATCGATCCCGCGACGTTCCAATTCACTCCGCCGCCGGGCACGAACATCACGACGCCGCTGGGCCAGTAGCTAATTTCGCCGCAAGGCGCTCCACCGTGTTGAAGTTGCGCAGCGTTGTGCGCATCCCAATCGTTTTTTCCAAACGCGGGCCATAAAATCCCGATTCCAAAATATTGCCGCGCGCCAGCCAGTAAAGTTCGCGGCCCTGCACGCGGAAATTGTTCAGCTTGTCTGAACAACTCGTTAGGCTAACTACTGCTTCTTTGGCCGGCGCGGCCGAGAGGAATCCGACAAAGGCCGTCGCGTCTTCGCCTTTCACTTCCGCTGTCGTGAATGGGTGAGACTTCGCGATCATGGCGAGTTCCTTTTCGTTGCGAAGAAAAACGAAAACATCGAAACCGAGCGACGCCTGCAGATACTCCTCGATTTTCTTGCGCAGCGCTTCCTCATTCTGCGATCGCGAGTCGAAGAGAACGTTGCCGCTCGCGATGAAAGTTTCGACTTTCTTCAACCCGCATTCTTCGAAGAGTTGGCGCAGTCGCTCCATTTTTACCTGGCGCTTGCCAACGTTAATCGCGCGCAGAAATGCGATGTAACGCATCACTCGGCCGCGAAATAACGCAAGGCGCGCAGACTTGGCAGAAAGAAATACGCGCCGCCGCGCATCGTGACGAATTGAGGAACATCACTGATGCGACGCGGCGCACCGTCACTCCGCGGCATGGTGAAATCACCGACGACCGGACAACCCGGAATTTTTTCGCGATTGCCCAGGAGCGGATCGCTTTCGCCGCTCATGCCAGAAAATTGCGTGTTCATCATCCATGCGTTCTGCAGAAATTCGAATTGCCGAGTAATATTCGCATTCAGGCAGATGAAATGCAGGCCGCGCTCCGGTTCGTCAGGCAGCGGCGGAGTCAGTGCATCTTCCGGCTTTAATCCCGGACCGTACTCGCGACCGCGGCGCAAGATGCGATGGAAACGAACTGGCGACATTAAGTCGTCGCGAAAACCATTCGGCCCGAAACCGAGCATCGTGATCAGCTTCTTTATTCCTGTTGGTCGTCCTTCGAAATCGGCGTTGCGCGGATTCGCGCGATGGACGTGCGCACCAAAAGGACAACGCGCGCCGTCTCTATTTTCCGCGAAAGTGAATTGGTTCTTCGCCGCATCTTTCAGATCGATGCCCGGAATGGGCGCAGATTGTGTCGGCAACAACGGATCGCCCGCGCGCGTTCGACCGACGAATGCCGCCGCCAGTTTATCGGCTTCAGCCGCATCTCCATTGCTGCGCTCGTGCACAAATTGCCAGAATTTGCGCACGTCCTGACGCAACTGCCGCATGACCAGATAAGTTCCGTTGCGGCCCAGATCTCTTTTCGACGGCGCATCTTCCGCGGCGAACAAGTCCGCGCTCTTCGCGTCCGGATCGAGCAACGGCCGATCGCTGTATTTGTTGTACTCGTTAGGATAACCGAGCAGGAATTCTCCGAGCGTGGCGATGTTGTTGTACTCCAGTTGTGCGGCGGTTACATCGCGGCGCCGTTCCCAATCAATCTGCGGCTGACTAATTCCGTCGGCGAAACCAAACGGCTCGACCCCATCGAGGTTGGCGGTTTCGAGCCAATGCATTTCTTCGAAGGCGCTGTTCCACTCCGCGCCTTTCGCGCTTTGGACAAAGCTCGAGAGCTTTCCCTGCTCGGCGAAAAACATCACGACTAAATGCGGCGTTTTGTCTTCGTAGCCCCATTCCCAATTTTCCGGCGCATTTGTCCCGGTATCGCCCAGTCGGCGCGCCCGACTGTCCTGCGCCATGCCCGTGAGAAATTCCGATGAGAAACCCGCGACCACAGAGTTTGCTGCGCCAAGTTTCGTTAGGCCATCAGCGGTAAACGCAACTTGCAGCGCGGTCGACGGCGGCGGATTCATCGCCACCGCGCTCGTGATCGGCGTATTTCGCAGCCACGCGCGCGCCGCGGCCGGATCGCGAATTCGCAGCAGCGCGTAACTCGCCGCCGTCATCTTCCCGAAACCGAAGCGCAGCAGACCCTGCACGTCGCTATAATCAACCGGCGTCATAACAGTGCGGCCCACGCCCTCGCTTCCTGATCGCTCAGATTCGGTTTTTCAATGCCTTCGCGAATGCGCGTGTTTCGTTCCAGATCGATCGCCGTCAAACCAGGATAAGCCTTGTACCAAACCTGCGTTGGTATGGTGTGACGACGCAAATAATTGCGATACTTCGTTCCATCCTGACAGCCGCCTAGCACGAGCCAATCGACGCGCGGATAACCGATGCCGTTGCCGAAAACCGCATTCAAACCGAAACCGGTTTTGTTGATGAAATCATCCATGTAACTCTCGACCGTGCCGTCGTAGTTGCTGAAAAAAATCATGCGCTTCGTGCCATCAAGAAAAACCCAGCGCGCGAAATGAATGGTGCGAATCCGGCCGAGGCGGCCGTGCCTGACGAAATGTCGCGCGGCGTAATCGACCGTGCCGAGAACGCCGACTACGGTCATTAGCCTAACGAGTCCAGGTTTCAAACTTCCCATGGCGCTGAATTGATTCGTGATGATGCGATCCTCGCAATGCGACAGATCGTCGGAATGCTTTTGATCGACGCGCGGACAAACTTCCGGATCGCTTGTCTCGGCCTGACGGAGGAAAATAATATAAAACGGCGCGAGGACGATGAGCAGCGGCAGAAAAGTCAGCACCAGCAAAGGAATGAGGATCATGTGAAGAACATTCCTGATGTGCCAATCAGACGGCGTCGGTTGCTCGGGAGTTAACGAAAGGCGGCCGGCTGTTTGTTCCGCTTGCACGAACTGGCGCAATTTTGCGTGTAGTTGTTGCGCTGGCAGGTCTTCAACTTGCCTAACGAGTGCTTCGCGCAGCGCTGCTTCTTCGTGAATGCGGCGCACCGTTCGCCCGCGCCAGTTTATGTAGTTCGCAATCGGCGGCTTGCGGTGCCCTTTCAGAAAGGTGAGCAAATCAGTCTGCGGATCGTACCCGGCGCAGGCGAAGATTTTGCGCAGACCGTCTCCCGCTTTCGCCGCGAGCTCCGCCAGGAAATCATTTTCTTCACCGTCGATGTCGCCGAGGAAGGCGAGATACAATGGATAGGTCGGCGTCGGTCCGCCGCCGTAAATGCGCGCGTCTTCGGTCGTTGTGTCATCGAGAATCAGCAACCGCGAGAAGTGCAGCTTATCGAATTGCCCGAAGGGAATGAGCGCGTTGTTCGGGTTCACCATGCCTGGGCCGTCGTTCATCGAGTCGAGCAACTGACGCAGCTCCGCTTCACGCGAGAGAATGATCGCCGACAAAACCATAAAGCTTGTTTGCGGCGTCATAGCGGTCGTCTGGGGAGCGCACGCTTGTAGCGTGCTGGTGATCGCATTTTGCGATCACGAACTTCCCGATGGGTGCGCGTGACCGGATGGATTTCGTTCTCCGAAATAGTTCGTCTCCGCAGAATGCGGAGACCAGCACGCTGCAAGCGTGCGCTCCCCGATCCGTCGTTATCGCGCGAAAACACTGGTGATGGGCTTTATCCGTATGGTCATTCGAAAGTTTCGTCGCCGGTTGGTTCGTAATGGGGGACGGCGTTCAGGCGGTGGCGCAATTGCGCGAGCGTTTCATACATGCGCTTGCGCGCGCGACTTTGATTTCCGAGCGGTCGATGTTCCGCAATGGTGTGCCAGGGATTGAAGGAAAGTTTTTTCGCGAACTCCAACTGCGCGAGCGAATCGAATTTTTGTTTCGGCAGACGCAAAGTCGCGACGGAAACGCGCGGCGAAATTTTCTCCGGCCAAAGCACGGCGTTATTTTCGATCGGCATTAAATGCGGATCGGTTTGCAGTTGCAAACGAATATCGAATTCAACATCGCCTTCGGTTAACGACCTTACCATCGCGTCGCGCAGATAATTATCCGGCGGACGATGCGGAAGATTTGGAATCGGCGTCTTCTTGTTCGACTTCGGCCAGACGGAATACTGCATGGCTTGCCC
>JALZAX010000120.1 GCA_030948055.1 Verrucomicrobiota bacterium
GCCGGTGTCCCCGTTGTCTTTGATGATTCGCCTGCACTATTTCCCGACGGTTATCCGATGTCAGACTGCGCCTTGTATTACGGTTGGTACGCCGGCGGTGTGACGGGTCCGTTCGCGCAAAATGATTTTCGTTTTGTTGTCGGCGCGATCGCCGTTCACATCCATTCGTTCAGCGCGAGCACGCTGCGTAATCCAAACGCGAATTGGGTCGGACCCTTATTAACAAAAGGCGCTGCAGCCTCGGTCGGGAATGTTTACGAGCCGTATCTGCAACTGAGCACGCATCTCGACATCATGAACGATCGACTGCTGCACGGCTTCAGTTTTGCCGAGAGCACCTACATGGCGACGCAGACACTTTCGTGGATGACGGTCATGGTCGGCGATCCGCTTTATCGCCCGTACGCTTCGTGGCTTCAGATCGACGCGTCGAAAACGAATTCGGAATGGTCGATGTATCATGAGTTCGCGCTGCAAAATTCGGGGAAATCGTCCGAGGAATTTCGCAGCCTGGCGCGGCAGGCAGCCTCGCGTGCGAAGAATGCCGTCATGATTGAAGACATCGGCTTGATGGAAATGCGGGACGGGAAATTGGCCGAGGCCACGACCTACTTTCAGCAGGCGCGCGCGCTTTACACGAAACGTGACGACATTTTGCGCGTCGTCCTGGAGGAGGCGGAAGCGTGGAAAAATCAGGACAAACCAAAGCGCGCCGTGGAACTCGTGCGCAGCGTTTTGAAAATAGTTTCCGACACGCCGACCGCGGTCCTGCTCAAGAAGATCGACGCGGAGCTGGCGCCAAAAGCCGGCCTTGCGCCGATGCCTTAGCCTAACGGATTATCCCGCGTTCGCTTTTCTCGATGAATTCGAGAATCTGCCCGATCTCTTCGCTGGCCGGTAATTGTTGGCGCACCGCTTCGATCCCTTGCCGTGTGTTGTATTTGCAGCGGTAGATGAGGCGAAACGCCTCCTTGATCAGCTTTATCTTTTCCGGCGCAAATCCATTTCGCTCCAGGCCGATGAGATTGACGCCGCGAACTTCCGCCGGATTTCCGTCGGCGATCATGAACGGAGGAACGTCTTGCACAATCTTCGAACAACCTCCGGTGATGGCGAAATTTCCGATCCGACAGAACTGATGGACGGCGGTTAGGCCGCCCATGATGGCGTGATCGCCGATCTGTACGTGGCCGGCAAGTGTTCCATTGTTGGAAAAAACAACCGTATCGCCCACGGTGCAATCATGGCCGATGTGACTGTACGCGAGAAAATTCCCGCCATTACCGACGCGCGTTTTTCCTTCGGCGGTGGTGCTGCGATTGACCGTACAGAATTCGCGGAATGTATTTTCGTCGCCGATTTCCAGATAAGTGGGCTCGCCGGCGTATTTCAGGTCTTGCGTCTGCTGCCCGATGGAGCAGTAGGAAAAAAATTTATTTCGCGCTCCCGCCCGCGTCGGACCGGAAACCGTCACATGATTCTGCAGCCAACAATTTTCGCCTAACGAGACGTTGGCTTCGACGACACAGTATGGCCCGACGATTGTGCCCGCACCAAGTTCCGCTTTCGCATCGACGATCGCAGTCGGATGAATCTGGACCTCGCTCATCGCACGAAATTCGCTTGCGTTGTAATGACGCCGCTGTGTCGGCGTAAGAACGCGTCGCCTGCAGACCACGCTCGTAACGGCGACGCAGCGCCGTCGCTACAACGCAAGGGAATCATTACGTCGCTCATTTATCGAGGAACGTGAACATCAGTTCGCCTTCGGAGACGATGGCGTCGTTCACCATGCAATTGCATTTCGCTTTCGCGAGACGATTGCTCCGGGCCTTGGTTAGTTCGGCGTTGATCGTCAGCGTGTCGCCGGGAAAAACCGGTTTGCGAAATTTCACTTCGTCCGCGCTCACGAAATAACCGATGCGACTCGAGCTCTTGGTGATTTTCATCATCAAAATACTTGCGACCTGCGCCATCGCTTCCACTTGCAGCACGCCCGGCATGACCGGATGGCCGGGGAAGTGACCGGCGAAATATGGCTCGTTAATCGTGACTGTTTTCACACCGGTGATTTTGTTTTCGCCTTCGAATCCGAGAATGCGATCGACCATCAGAAATGGATAGCGATGCGGCAGAATCGCCATCACTTCATTGATGTCGAGACCGCCTTCGCCCGGCGGAAACTTTCGCGGCTGCAGAGTCGGCATCGTCTTGGCGTGTTCGCGCACCAGTGCTCGCGCGAGCTCGGCATTCGCTCCGTGACCCGGCTTTACCGCTACGACATGCCCGCGAATGCGCTGACCGAAAAGCGCAAGATCGCCGATGATATCGAGGATTTTGTGCCTCACGAATTCATCGGTGAAGCGCAACGGTTCCTTGCTCAAAACCGCTTCACCTCGAATGACGATGGCGTTTTCTAAACTACCGCCTTTGATCAGATTTTTTTCCATCAACTGCTGCACGTCCTCGTAAAAAACGAAAGTGCGAGCGGGCGCAATTTCCTTCTCGAAAAATTGCGGCGTAATTTCCGCGCTCAAAAATTGTGTGAACCGATTGTTCGGTCCGGCCTGCGTGCAGGAGATGCGAAATTTCTCGTCCGGCAAAACAACGAGCAACGATCCGCCTTTTGTTTCGACGGAGATCGTTTCGTGCACCTCGAAAATTCGCCGCGGCGCTTCCTGCGAAACGACTCCCGCTTTCTTGATCAAATCGACATAAGCTGCCGCGCTCCCATCGCCGATCGGCGGCTCGCTCGCGTCCATTTCGATGATGGCGTTGTCCACGCCCATGGCAGAGAGCGCGGCCAAAATATGCTCGACCGTGTGCACGCGCATGGCGCCCTCGCCGATGGTGGTGGCGCGCTCGACGGTTTTTAGGTTTTCAATTCTGGCGTCAATCGTCGGTTCGCCTTCCAGATCTTTGCGTTTGAATTTGATCCCGTGATCGATCGGCGCCGCCTGGAGACGCAGCGTGACTTTCGCCCCGGTATGCAACGAAGTGCCATTAAGGCTCGCTGATTTGGCGACTGTTTGTTGAAGCTCCGGCGAGGAAGGCATGGTCGCCTAACTAACAAAGAATTCCGCTGGTTACTAGGGGCGTATGTGTCGTTAGTCCAAATGCGACCAGTCGATCTCGACCCGTTGCTTTTGCGCGAAGCGATCGTGAAAAAATACTTCCTTCTCGCGACAACCGTGCTCGTGCACTAGCCGCGTCACTTTCACGTCGAAGCAGCAATACTCCGCGATATCCATCAACCGGCCTTCACGCCACCAACGAATCGCGTCCAGACCTGCGGCAATCTTTTGCACGCCGAGTGTCGCCGTGGCGATGGAATCCAGCGCGAGCCGGTGCCCGAGCTTTTTTTCCATGTCGATCATTAGATCCGCCGTAGGCAATTCGTGAATGAGATCGAGCACGGTGTAACCCATGAGGACGTGGTAATCGAAATTGAGCACGTTGAATCCAACGACGAGGTCGGCGCGTCGCAGACGTTCGACCAAACGATCGACGCGCGCTTCGCTGAATACTTCATACTTGCCGGTCGCGGTGCTGAAGACCGCGCCGATCGACATGCGCATGTTGCACTTTCGATCCCAGCCGCCGGCGTCGTTCGCGGTCCGTTGTGTTTCGAGATCGAAATAGACGATGTCGCGCGGCATCGATCACTTTGAACAAACGATGTCCGCTATTTCAATTCAATTTCGCCACAATCGAACGACATGATCTTGTCGAGCTTGTCCAGGCGAAATTGTTCCACCACCGCGTCGTCGTCTTGAAAAACATCGATGGAATTTTCGCTGCGTGCTGAGAGCACGATGCGGGTCAGGTTTTTCGTGTCGCTGATGCTGACCAGCGGCAGACCGTCGGCTGTCTTCAAAAAACTTCCGTCCTCATCGTAGCCGACCAGGAGATCGAGATTTTCGCGCGCTTCCTTCTTCAGCGGATTTGCCATCAACTTCACGGTTATCTTCTCGTTAGGCGTCTTGCCGCCGGTGATGGCGGGCTTGCCGTTATCGATCGTGAAATTTTTGTGAACCGTGATCGATTTTTCGTAATCAACTTTCCAATCGGAGTGATCTTTCTCTTTCGCCTGCGGTGTGAGCGTTAGACTGCGCAGCCGTTGCGTCGGTCCATTTTCTTCAAGGAGAAAAATGGTGTCGGCATCTTTGGAAGCGGCGATTTCGCGCGGCTGCGGATCCTCAGGTGGAATGGCCATCCGCCGCAGCAATTCCTTCTCGCGAGAAAACTGTTCCACTTCCGTTTGCGGCGAACCGGGCGTGACGCGATCGATGATCCAGCGCGTTCCGTTTTTGCCGGAATCGCAATCAATCGGATCGACGATCTGAGGCGGCTCGGCTTCGACGTGACATTTTTCCGAATGCAATTCACCGGTGCCGGTGGCTGCGACCTTACCGCCGGCGTCGAGCATCGCGGTAGAAACGCTCTCGCCCGGAACTTTGACGCTCAAGACCGGCAAACCGTTTGCGATCGACATCGACGAAATTTTCATGATGCGGAGCGATTCGTCGTCGGTCACCCAATCGTTGAAAAAATAACCGACGCCGTCCACATCGGCAGTCGCGACTGCGAAACCACGTGCGTGATATTTTCCCGGGGGACACGGTTCGTCCTCATCGTTTTGGCCATCCCAGGTCGTGCTGAGGGAATCCTGGCCAACTTCGAAATCCTCCAGCTCTGCCTCGCGTTCCAGCACGCGCACGAGCTGTCCGCTCGAATCATAAATGCCGAAACTGAGTGTGCCGTCGAGCGGCGGCGGCAGAAAACTGATGCGAACGGATTTTGTTTCCTGCGCCGCGCCCAACGTTACCGCGAACAGCAGGGCCAGGATCACGCGTAGTATCGCCATTCGAGCTTAGGAAAGATGTTATCGCGCGACTCGCAATCGGAAAGAAATTGCTCGTCGATGCTGTGCGCCATCAGTTGGTCGTAGAGTTTGTTGAAACGCTGGATGTGATTGCGCGTGCGCTGCGCCGCGTAATGTTTGGCCGTGCCCGTTTTGATCAGGAAGGCCCAATCGCTTGATTGCGCGAGAAGTAATTCACGCGCGAGCTGTTTCAAAGTGCGGTCGGTTATTTGGTCGGCGTTTTCTCCAAACGTTCGTACGGCGCGATTCATTCGGCGCGCCGCGGAATGCAGGTGCGGATAAATCCACGCATTCTTTTCATCCAGCCACATTCCCCAATATCCGCCTTCGCCCCAGCTCGACGCCGCCGGTTCGACGACTCCCTGCGTCGGATTCTCCGTGAGATAATTGCCTGGACTCGTTAGGCAAATTTCATCGCCAAATTCTGCCGCGCCGCGAATGAAGTTTTCGAGAAAAAGCGGGCCTTCATACCACCAATGTCCGAACAGTTCCGCGTCGAATGGCATGACCACGATCGGATTCTCCATCGTGTGTCGCAGTGACTTGAGCTGTGCCCGGCGCGATTCTAAAAAATGTTCGGCGTGTGAGCGTGCGACGTTTTCCGCCCACTCGCGCTTGTAGAGATCCTTTTCTTCGAGTCGTCCCGTGATGCGGTGGTATTTCAATCCCGTAAATCGCGGTGGTTCGAGCGGCAGATCGAATCCGACATCGCGATAAAATTCGCGGTAGGCGGGATCGCCGGGATAACCGGATTCCGCGCTCCAGACCTCGCGGCTCGAATCGGGATCGCGCGCAAATGCCGCCGGTCCTTCCGGTGTGAAACACGGTGCGTAAATCGCGTGGCGAGGCCGAGGCTTACCGAGAACCAATCCGTGAGCGTCGAGGACGAACCAGCGGATGTTTGCTTCCTGTAGAATTTTCTCGAGGCCCGGCGTGTAGGCGCATTCAGGCAACCAGAAGCCGCTCGGCTCGGCGCCAAATGTTTCGCGATAGACATCGCGGCCGATTAGAACCTGCGCGCGCACAGCTTCGCGCGTGGGCATGAGCAATGGAAGAAGTCCGTGCGTCGCGGCCGAGGCGAGAATATCGAGCACGCCGGCATCGCGCAGATCGCGGAACTGGCCTAACAAGTCTTTGTTCCATTCGTTATATCGATCGCGCGTGGCGATCAGATGATCGCAATAGAAATGCGCGAGTTCCGATAACCGCTCGTGCTCGCGATGCCGAGCTACTTCGCGCCGAGCCAAGTCGATTAAGCGATCGAGATGCCGTTGATAGCGAACACGCAGCAGTTCGTCATTGAGCATCGCGATCAGCGGCGGCGTGATCGACATCGCGAGCTTGAAGGGCACGCGATCGCGCACGAGCCGCTGCATCATCTCGACCAGCGGAATGTAGGTTTCGGTGATCGCTTCGAAGAGCCAGTCCTCTTCCAAAAATTCTTCGTGCTCCGGATGTCTGACGAATGGCAGGTGCGCGTGAAGAATTAGCGCGAGATGACCGCGATCCATTAGCGCGCGTTGCGCACTGCGGCGAGGAACTCAGCCGCGCGTTTGGTTAACGCATCCCAATCGCCGTCTTGAATCAACTGCGGATCGAGCACGCTACCGACCGCGCCCACCGCCACTGCACCGGCGCGAAACCATTCCGCGACATTGGAAATATCGACGCCGCTCGTCGGCATGATTGGAATTTGCGGCAACGGACCGCGTATCGCTTTCAAATATTCCGGGCCGAATTTCACTGCCGGAAATAATTTCACAATGTCCGCGCCTAACGAGTAAGCGGTGTAGATTTCCGTGGGCGTGTATGCGCCGGGAATGCAAACGACATCGCGTTCCTGCGCAGCCAGGATCATCTCGGGCAGAGTGCACGGGCTGACGAGAAACCGCGCGCCGGCATCGACGGCGAAGTTTACGTCTTCGGCGGTCAGGACTGTACCCGCGCCGACCAACAAATTCTCATCGTGCCTAACGAGTGCTGCGATGACGTCGCTCGCGGTCGGAACGCCGAAAGTGATTTCGATGATCTCGAAGCCGCCGGCGATAACCGCGCGGGCGGTGTTGATCGCTTGCTCAGCAGTGGCGGTTCGAATGACCGCGACTGCGCCGACCGACTTGATGCGTGCGAGAACGGCAGACTTGTCCATCGCCGTGCGGGCGCGGTCTTACAGCGTGCGGCAAAAATCCTGGAAGCGATCCATGCCTTTTTTGATGATGTCGATGCTGGTCGCGTAGCTGAGCCGCACCGTGCGATCATCACCAAAAGCCGCGCCAGGAATCACTGCGACATTCGATTTGCTCAACAAACGATCGGCGAAGTTCTGTGAGTTCAAACCGAGCTGGCTGATGTTGACCAAAATGTAAAACGCGCCCAGCGGCTTCACGGCGGTGATGTTCGGGATTTTCGTAATGCGGTCGTACATGTAGTTGCGACGCATATCGAATTCTTCGCGCATATCAGAAAGCGGTTGCTGATCGCCTTTCAGCGCCGCAACCG
>JALZAX010000121.1 GCA_030948055.1 Verrucomicrobiota bacterium
TGCAAGCGCGCTACGGCGTCACGCCCGACATGACCGCGCTGGGCAAGATCATCGGCGGTGGATTTCCCATTGGCGCCGTCGCCGGCCGCGCCGAAGTCATGGATGTGCTCAACCCGCAGTCGCCCCGCTACGTGTTCCCGCACTCCGGAACATTCACGGCCAACCCGATCAGCATGACCGCGGGCATGGCGGCGATGCTGAAGTTCGACCAACCCGCGGTGGCGCGCCTAAACGCGCTGACCGATCGGGCCAGGAACGGCATCGAAAGCGCGATCCGCGCGACGGGCGCGCCCGCGAGCGTCACCGGGGCGGGCTCAATGTTCCTGGTGCACATGAAGCAGACGCCGCCACGAAATTACCGCGAGGCCTACCCGACGCCCGACGAGTCGCGCCGACTCAAGGCGTTGCTCGAACATCTCCACAACGAAGGTTGCAGCATCATCAGCACGGGTGCGTGCACGTTCTCCACGCCGATGACCGAAGCGGAGATCGACACGCTGGTGGAGGCGTTCAAGTCCGGCTTTGCCAAGCTGGCTTCGATGGGCTGAGCGAGCGGGTCTGCGGGGTGACCCGAGAACACACTGACCGGCGAGGTGCGATCAACGCGAGGAGACAGCCGACGCGTTGTGCGCGTTCCATGACGTGATGGAACGTGCCAATTATCTCGCTAGCATCTTGACCAACCGCATGTCGATTTATCAACACGATTCCGAGCCGCAGCCGTCCGTCGTTCGCGAGCGCGATCTCAAATCGGACGTCATCGAAAAGCTCCGCGGCCTGAAATACACCGACCGACCCGCGGAGCGCGCGCCATGAGCGCAGAAGACGGGAGCGAGCGGCAGGACAACCCTCCTCACACCTATTTTGTCGATGAGACGGGCGACGGCGTGATCTTCGACGGCAGAGGCCGGATGCTCGTCGGCACTGGCAAGGTGCAGGATTATTTCACGCTCGGCATGGTGGAATGCTGGCGCATGGACGAACTCACCAGTCAACTGGCCGACCTGCGAACTCGACTCCTCGCCGACCATATTTTAAAGGCGTGCCCTCGCTACAACCAAAAGCCCGCAAAACCGCACTCTTTTTTCATGCAAAAGACGATGTGCCGGAAGTCCGCCGCGAAGTTTTCCAGGTGCTCCAGCAGCAGGCGTTCTCCTTTATGCCGTCGTTCGCACGATGTCCGCCGTCGCGCGGCTGGTAAAGAATCACAACGAACGCGACCCGACCTACCGCTACCGCCCGACCGAACTCTACGACAGCGCAGTCAGGCGACTCTTCAACAAAAAGCTTCATACCCGCCCGGCTTTTGAAGTGATATTCGCCAGCCGCGGAAAGGCGCGCACACAAGCGCTGCGAGAACAACTGCTGAAGGCGCAGGCCAGATCACGCAAAGCAGCCGGAACCTATCCCGAGGCGATCATTCAAGTGCGCGCCGTGCCCGCGCACCAAAGCGCCGGGCTCCAGGTGGCGGATTACTGTCTGTGGGCGCTGCAAAGACTTTTCACCAAGGGCGAAGATCGCTTTCTTTCGCTGATCTGGCCGAAGGTCGCTCTCATCGTAGACGCGGACGACATTTCGGAGAAAGCATACGGCACTTATCACACGCGAAAGCGCCCGCCACTGAGCGCGGAGAGCATAAAAAATCGGAAGGTAGAGGATTGAGCGGCGAACCGACAATCACACAGCATGGAGCCGAATTTCACCTTGCCCGTGAAGATGACAAGGCTTTTTCCATTCCCCGCGCAGTCCGAGGCATGAACGGCGCGACCTCGTTTCCAGACCTGCCTGCTCTCGCTGCGCAACCCGATCAGCATGGCCGCGGGCATGGCGGCGATGCTGAAGGGCGACCGACCCGCGGTGGCGCGCCTAAACGCGCTGACCGATCGGGCCAGGAACGGCATCGAAGGCGCGATCCGCGCGACGGGCGCGCCCGCGAGCGTCACCGGGGCGGGCTCGATGTTCCTGGTGCACATAAAGCAGACGCCGCCACGAAATTACCGCGATGCCTACCCGACGCCCGACGAGTTGCGCCGACTCAAGGCGTTGCTCGAACACCTCTACAACGAAGGTTGCAGCATCATCAGCACGGGTGCGTGCACGTTCTCCACGCCGATGACCGAAGCGGAGATCGACACGCTGGTGGGGGCGTTCAAGTCCGGCTTTGCCAAGCTGGCTTCGATGGGCTGAGCGAGCGGTGGGAGGGATCGATTCGGCACCTCGAGTCCCTCGATGTCGGAGGACACGGATATGCGAAGGTCCTTCCGCTCCCGCGATCTCCCAACTCGTAGGAAATGCGTGACTGTAGCGCGACGTATTCGATCTTTCTTCCGTGAGCGCTCCAAACATCGAGATTGCCCTGATGAAAGATTGGGCAAAGCACCTCCGTTCTGAGCTTGCTGCGGACGGAGTTCATCTTCCTGCGAGCATTTCAGACCATGAAGTCTGTGTGAAATATTACGGCTATCAGATGCGTTTTCCGGTTGCACGACCGCGTACGATTCACAAACCCCCGGGGTTCGCATGTCCTCCGCTCTGCGCAAAAGGACTTGCTCAGCTAGAGAAAAAGATTTCTGCGGGGGACGATCTGCGGCCACACTTGAGCAAAGGCGCTGTCGATTTGAATAGGCAAGACAAGATGCTCCTCGAGTGGGGCATCTACCATTTCCACTTAGGCGAGACCACTGAGCCGAAGGATCCGCGCTACATTGCGCGCACTGGAAATTTGCTTTATGCGCGCCTCACAACGAACGATGCATACATCATTGGCGTGTTTAGCCACGGCGCGTGGAGCAACGATGATCTTGTTCGAGTCCTCCACGACAATTGGCCCGACTCAATTCAAAACTTTCGCTTTAATGGAGTACAAGGACTCGCGCGGCAGTTTTCTCCGGCAGATCGAACGAAACTCAGAAACGCAGACATCAACAGTGCGATTGAGATCAGCCCAGGCGTCGTGTACGGATCCCTTGGTGGCGGATTTGCGCTAAGCGGCGACTCAGCGTCCGCAGTGCTCAAAAGTAATCGGTGTCACCACTGGTTTACCGACGCAGAGCGGCGCGTTCGCGAAAGTGCACCGAGGTGGACAGTCAGCGCTAAAAACCCGACCGGCTGGTTCCGATTCCAACTGGAGATCAGCGGCGGCTCGTTTTATGCGGTAGATGCTGCCCAAGATGTTCGGCTGAACCTAGGTGTGCCATCGTGAGATTATAACCCTTGCGAAGACAAAGAAGCTCCGATGCGAGCAGCGCTCGCCGCCTTACGCCTTGTCTCTTGCTTTCGCAACGGCGCTCTCAATCGATCTGGTAAGCAACTCAAGTTGCTCGGCGTAATTCTTCGGTTCGCGAAAGTCCGCGTACTTATAATCGGCGAGGAAGATTGGGATATGGCAGTCCTCGAACAGTAGCGGCAGAATCTTTAAATTGTGGGCGTGGCGCAGGTTGTACGCAGCACGGAGTTCTTCTTTGACCATCGGTCGTTCCAGCGCGCGCTTCGAAAGAACGATGCAAAACGCATAGCTTTCCCTGAGCGCGTCCTCAATCTTGGTAGTGATAGAGTCACCGATTTGAATTTCCGCGTTGTCTCGCCACACGCGTATTCCACGCTGACGTAAATCGGCATCTATGCGTTCGGCAAATGTTCTGTCACCGCTGAAGTAACTAATGAATGAGTCATATTCCTTGTCTCGTGCCACGTCGATGAGCATACGCCCGGGAAATGGAAGATCCCAAGCCGTGTACGTTCGAAAATTCGCTGGCATGAGGTAATCGATCATCGCTTCGGCTTCGACATCGGCGATAAAGACACCTCTCTTAATCCAGTATTCGTCTTGAGAAAGCGGATCTCGCGTGTTGACAACCTTGTCAGCAGCTTGCGCGAGGTAGTCAAGTCGCAGGACGGTCTCAGCTTCCGACGCGTCGTACTCTAGTAATAGGAGGTCTTTGCCGCGAAGCATCTCCATCATATTCTCAAGCTGGATTCTGTTTTGCGGATGAACGGTCAACTGCTGCTGGAGTCCGAACCAGTGGTGGTATGGCTGCAAAGCCGCAAACACGAAGAACACGTTTGGCGAATCGGGATTGCGATGGTGCCAAGCACCAATCGACTGTCCAGAGAAATGGTGCAGTATTGGATTTCTGCCGCCTTCAGCTAATGCTCGCGTGAGACCACGGTCGTAAGTGGCGTCGATGAAATTTGATATGGGAATGCTGGCCAGTTTGCGGTGTATACTTCTGATAGGTGCGTGGCTCGCGCGGTCAGCGACGTAGCGGCAGAGTTCCTCACGCGCAACGTGCGTTTCGAAAAACTCGACGAACGAGTTCCAGTCTCCGGATTGTACTGGCGTGGTTACCCGGAATTCGCCCTGGAGAGAAGCTGCTAGCTCACCGAGAGATAGTTCTCCAGAAAAACGAGTGCTTATCGCAATCGCAAGCTGGTTTGAACGAGCTTTGCGCTTTATCCTATCTAGAAAGGCGTCGACAGCCATTGCTGTTCAAGTAATCGACTCGTACCCCGCGAATAGATTCTGCGCGACTCGCCTGAGTAGTGGAATTAATCGCGCAATTTCACGGCTGCGGACAGTTATCTTTTGATGCAGTCGCACGGATGAATCCCCCGTGCGATTGAGATATTTCTCGTCTACGCGACCGGCGTTGTGCGTTAGAATATGGCGCCGATTAAACATCTTATTTAGAAAAGCCTTTTCGTCCTCGGTGAGGCCTTTGAGCAGGTCGATTCCGAAATACGTGCGCATATAGTCGCCTGCGCTGAGGATTTGTTGATAGCTAATCTGTCGGATTTCTTGCCGTCGTGACGGTGTCAAAGGGAGCCGCGTGAGGTCATTCTGAATCGCGCGAGCCATCGCTTCGAATTCCGAGATGCACTTCGTCATTTTCTCCCACTCGGCAGCGCGATCCCCGCGGTCTGAAAGCTCAGACTCGATCCTCTGGAATTCAGCTTGGCTCGCATCAAGTTGGGACAGCAGCGTTGTCAGTGCATTACTTCGGCCGCACGCAGGACAGAAGCCATACTCACCCAAGATATCGAACCTGTTATTGCAGCCTGAACACGTCGAAAGGTGCTGCTGACGCTCCTCTGAGTACGCCCAGCTGGGACGGTTATTTGGTAGCGCCTTTGCGATGGCATCTAAATCGATGACTTCGAGCGCACCACCTTGGAAGCCCTCGATGTACTGCAGTCGCACAGCATTAATGAATTCGAGCTGGTTGCCAGTCGTGAAGTACGCCAGTGGTGCGTGCGTGGAACAATATGGGCAATACAAATTTTCCGCGATTCGCTCCGTACGAAAGTACCCGCGACACTTAGGACAAGTCCTGCCGAAGAATTGCTCTTCATCCGACAACAGAAACACAGGAACCATTGGCGCCGGCGGCTTTGGATTTGAGTTCATCCCCCTCAATGGCCAAAACTCTAAGTGTCTGCCATCGAGCGATGCGCCCATCTGTAACATCGAGGCACCGCCGGTCGCGTTAATGCGCGTGGCGATCGCACCGGTCTCGTCGCGAATTAGTTGAATCTTCGCGTTGGCGAGACGGATCTCTGGAAACTCGGAGTCTTGAAATTGTTGCAATGGCAGAATCAACTTACGCCTAAAGGTCAATCACGCCTGCGATCTGACCGTCAGGCCCACTTCTAAACTCACTCACGTTCGAAGACCGTCGCCAAGCCTTGGCCTACCCCGACGCAGAGCGACGCGATGCCGCGCGCGATGCCGCGCGCGGCGCCGGTGCGAGCCATCTGGTGGATCAGCGTCGTGGCCAAGCGGGCGCCGCTGCAACCAAGCGGGTGACCGATCGCAATCGCGCCGCCGTTGACGTTCAATTTTGCGTGGTCGATGCCCAGCTCGCGCTGGCAGGCGAGGGCCTGCGCGGCGAACGCCTCGTTCAACTCGAACAGGTCGATGCGGTCGAGCGTCAGTTTCGCGCGCAGAAGCGCCTTGCGTATCGCGGGGTGTCGCGAGCTTCACCGCTCATCACCCGCCTCGGGCGGGACCTCTGCTACACGCGCGAGGATGGCGTCCACTCTCGTCCAATCGACCCGAGCAGCGCGCTCGGAAATTGTAGGCCGATGTGGCGAGTGGTCGAGTGTCGCGACAAGCGAGGAGGCAATCAGAGCGTCTACTGTCGTGTGCTCGCGCTCGGCAAGCTCGCGCGCTTGCGCGGCCAGTGATTCGGGAAGCTTGACGTGGAGCGTCATGACGTAACGAGCATGGCTGAAAACGCGCGCGGAGGCAACACTTCGACTCCGAGGGAGCGGGCAGGCGCGAGGTCGCGCTCGTTGTGTGTGATGATGCGCCCTGCGCCGGAGTCATAGGCAAGTTGCACGAGCGGTTCGTCGTCAGGGTCGGCGAGAATTGGGATCCAGCCTGGCGCGAGCTTCCATTCTTCGGCGCGGGCGCAAATCGCGTCGAGCAGAGTGTCGATATCGGCAACGGAAAGGTTCAGCTCGGATGCACGCGCCTTCAGGAGTTCCTCGTATTCGTGCAGGAGGTGGTTACTCAGAACAGCGCGCCAGCGGTCGTGCCGCAGGGCGACAAAGACCGCGAAGGATGCACCGAGGCGCGAGCGGAACGCGGAGTAGAGGACGTTCGTGTCCATGACTGCGCGCAGCATGGGGCGTCAGTGTGTTGAGTAAACCTCCGAGCCCCGCTCAGTGAACTCGCGCGCGATTTCCTGCATCCCTGCGTCGACTGCTTCTGACTCGGAGAGTCCTTGTTCCGCAGCGTACTTCCTGACGTCTTCAGTTATCTTCATGGAACAGAATTGAGGACCGCACATCGAGCAGCCTCCTACGCCGAGGCTACGGCGGGCCGAGGAAATGCGCGAGAGAATCGGTTCACTAACTCGATTGCTGCGGTGAAAACGCTCCTGAGGTCTCAAGCGCAAAACTCCTGAACGGTCATTCCAGTGGATCGGATCAGACTCCGCAGCGCGGAAGGACGGATCGATCCGGGTGGGATGCGTGGCAGAGGCGCCGGGCGCTCGAACGATCTGACCGTCAGGCCCACTTCCAGACTCACTCCCGTTCGAAGACCGTCGCCAAGCCTTGGCCTACCCCGACGCAGAGCGACGCGATGCCGCGCGAGGCGCCGGTGCGAGCCATCTGGTGGATCAGCGTCGTGGCCAAGCGGGCGCCGCTGCAACCAAGCGGGTGACCGATCGCAATCGCGCCGCCGTTGACGTTCAATTTTGCGTTGTCGATGCCCAGCTCGCGCTGGCAGGCGAGAGCCTGCGCGGCGAACGCCTCGTTCAACTCGAACAGGTCGATGCGGTCGAGCGTCAGTTCCGCGCGCAGAAGCGCCTTGCGCATCGCGGGCACGGGTCCGAGCCCCATGAACGCGGGATCGA
>JALZAX010000122.1 GCA_030948055.1 Verrucomicrobiota bacterium
TTCGTCGCTTTGGCGTGTTGATCGCGATAAGCCTTCGTCTCGTCCTTGGCGGCGGTGAGATTCGATTCCAATTCCGGAATGCGCGAATTCTTCTCCTGCGCCGTGGCCAGGCATTGCGCAAGGTCGACCGTTTGCTTGTTCATTGAGGCTTCGCATTCCGCCACGGCCAGCGCGCTTTTCTGCCGCGACAACAACCAGATGATCCCGGCGCCGAGGGTGAAGGCACCGATTCCAATCAAGACATAATACGCCGCCGGCAGGAGGGGCCTCAGCCCGTCCAAAACATTTGTCGCGATCAATTCTCCTCCTGGCACGGCGCATAACCTATCAAAGCGTTTCGCGCCTGACTACCCCCTTGCGCATCTTTACCAATCCACCCGCAGTCCGGCGTATGCGCCGCGCCCGAGCGCGGGAAACCCGAAGACCTCCTCGTATTTTTCGTCGGTCAAATTGTCGACGCGTCCGAAGATTGTCAGGTGAGAGTTGATCGCATACTCCGCCGCGATGTTGACGAAAGAATAATCTTCGATGTCGAAATTCGGTCCGCCGAAATTTAGCTCCTCGCGCGCGTTGACGAATTTGGCTTCCACGGTCGTGCGCAATTTCTTGAACCAGAGATAGGAACCGGAAATGTAAGCTTCGTTGCGCGGCCGGCGTGGCAAGCGCGCGCCCTGTAGCTGATTGATGTCAGCCGAGGAGGTTTTCTCCGTGTCGAGATAAGTGTAACTCGCGCTGAAAACCAGATCGGTCATCGGACGCAATTTCATTTCCGCTTCCAGTCCTTGCGTGCGCGCGGAGCCGAGATTGAGCGTTTCGAAGAGGCCGTTGAAGCCGATGATGTTCGAAAGGTTGTTATGAAAATAAGTCGCGCCTAACGAGACCTTCCCATTCAAAAAACGTTGCTCGATTCCCGCATCCCAGCCCCGACCGCGTTCTGGATTGAGCGGCGCTAAAGGTTGCGTTGGGTCGGGATTAAATCTGAAGATTTTGTCCTGACTGCTCGGCGGACTGAACCCGGTCGCGTAACTCGCGTGCAGCGTCGTGTCGGTTTTGCGAATGAGATAACTGCCGGCGAAGCGATAAGTCCAAACGTCCCCGAATTGATTAAAGTGATCGTACCTGCCACCGGCGACCAGACTCAGATCCTTCAGCGGATTGATGCTGGCCTGCGCGAAAACCGACGTCTCGCTCGTCTTGTCGCTGATGAACGTGTCGCCGAACGCAACGAACGGCCGCTCCTGCCCCGCGTCGACGTGGCTATAAAAGAAACCACTCGTTAGGGTAAACCACGAGCTTGGCTTGAGATCGTTTTGGTAATCGATTGTCAGCCGTTTGAAGAGAGCGCGGGTCGGCCCGACGAAGCCATCGTCGTTCGGATCGTTCACCTGCCGCTCGTGATCGTAGCTGACGATGAGCTGATGTTTCCACCAATCGACAGGCAGGAAATCGATGCGCGGTCCGATCAACCAGCGTTCCGTGAGAAAATTATCGAACGGCTTCGGCGTGGCAATCTTGTCGGGATTTCCGGTGTCGGCTAATGAGTAGGTGAATAAACTTCCGATGCGTAACCTTTCGTTAGGCGACCAACCGACGTTGGCGACTCCGCTGCTCAAGCGATACTGGTCGTTAGGCCGTTCGTTGTCAGTGTCGAGCCGGCTCAGGCCGACAGAGTAATCGAATTGCTTCCACGATCCGCTGCTCGCGAACGTTTCCCGAAACGTATCGAACGATCCTCCCTCGAAAGAGAACGATCCCGTCGGCGTCCCTTGGCCGCGCTTGGTGAAAACTTGAATGACACCGGCGAGTGCCCGCGTTCCATACAAAGTGCTCTGCGGCCCGCGCACTACTTCGATGCGATCGATATCATCCACGTTGAGGTCGGCGAAATTAAACAGGCCGGCCAGTCCTTGATTAACCGGAATGCCGTCGAGCAAAACCTGCGTGTCTTCGCTGCGCAATCCGCGCGTAAAAACTGAACTCAGCTGACCCGGCGCACCGGTTTGCACGACGGAAATTCCGGGAACTTCGCGCAACGCATCGGCCACGCGGTGGATTTGTTTCTCTTCGATATCGTCACCGGTAATGACGCTGACGCTGGCCGGTGATTCGTCTTCCGGAATCGGCAGACGCGTCGCGCTGACGATGATTTCTTCCCCTTCGGTCACCGCATCCTGCGCATGAACGAGATCTGCAAAACAGAGAAGGATCGCGAACACAATCTCCGGGGAGCGCGTGCGCCGCGCACGCACTTTTTGGCGCCTCGCCAAAAAGCTCTGTGAAAACCCGACACGCACCCGTGTTTGCAAACCGCTCAATGTGTCCCGCGAGGCGCGTGACACAGCGGGCGAGGCGCCCGCGCTCCCCGGAATTTCCGAAGCGCCCGCTCTGCGACGACCGATAACCTTTGCTGCCATAAACCTTTCCTCCTGTTTTTTGAGAAACGGAGGAAACCGAAGACTCGTTAGGCAACGGCAGCCCGCGCATCTCATTCTTCTTTTTTGCGAAGAAGTTTTGTCGAGCCGTCTGCACACGCAGCGACACGAATGAGGTGGAGCGGACGAATATTCTGGCTCCTGGCTTGCGGCGCCTAACGAGTAGTCGCACACCTTCTTCCCGCCTTCACCCTCGACCCAGTCGAGGATTGGCTTGTAGCGGCGGTCTATGACCGCCGAGGGAAGTCGTATCCAGTTACAGCAGCGCAACTGCTCCCGATTCACACGGGATTTCTCGCGCCGTTCCACTGATCAAACTCGCAAAGAACTGCGCGCAGGATGTGCCGCGCTGGATGACAGGTCAAGCGGACGCTGCTATAAACCGTTTTCCACTTCGGCAATGAACATTCTCATCACCGGCGGCGCCGGATTCATCGGGTCGAATCTTGCACTGGCCTTGCAGGAGAAATTTCCCAAGGCGCGACTGACCGTAATCGACGATTTTCGTTCCGGTGACTTCAAGAATCTTGCCGGCTACACGGGCGATTTTGTGGCGCAGGATCTGGCGAAACTGAATTGGCGCGAGCAATTCGGTGACGAAAACTTCGACGTCATTTTTCACATGGCGTCCATCACCGACACAACGTTGCACGACCAATTCAGCCAGACGCACGACAACGTTGAGAGCTTTCGTCGGCTGCTGAATTTTGCGCGGCCTAACAAGACACGCATTGTTTACGCTTCATCGGCCGCGACGTATGGAGCAGTCAAAGGCGCGAGCAACGAAGCGAGCAGCGCGGCCCCCGCGAATGTCTATGCCTTCTCGAAAGTCATCATGGACAACCTCGCCCGCCGCGCCGCCGGAGAAACGCCCGGGTGGAATTTGGTGGGATTACGCTTCTTCAATGTCTACGGACCACGCGAAGCGCACAAAGGCGTGCCCGCCTCCATGGTCTATCACCTCTCGCAGCAAATTACCACCGGACAACGGCCACGCATTTTCAAACACGGCGAACAACAGCGCGATTTCGTTTACGTGAAGGACATCGTGCAAGGCTGTCTGCGCGCGATGGAGGCGAAATCGAGCGGCATCTACAATCTTGGCTCAGGTGTGGCACGCTCATTTAACGAATTGGTGCAAATCCTCAACCACTCGTTAGGCAAAAATTTCGAGCCGGAATACATCGAGAATCCGCATGCCCATTATCAGAACTTCACGCAGGCCGATCTAAGCAACGCCCGGAAAGAACTCGGCTACGAACCGAAGTTTTCCTTCGAAGAGGGCGTTGCTGACTACATGAAGTGGCTGTATCCCAAGCGATGAAAGCCAAACGGGGGTCAAAAAGCCCGGAAGAGATTAACGCCGCACTCGCGGCCACAAAAGGTCCCGTCTCGAAATTCATCGCGAGGAATTATCGTCACTTCAACGCGGCCGCGCTGCTCGACGCAGCGAAAGGGTACGAGACACACCTCGCCGCCGGTGGGAAAATGCTGATGACGATCGCGGGCGCGATGTCGACCGCCGAGCTCGGTATTTCACTGGCGGAGATGATTCGTCGCGACAAGGTTCACGTGATCGTCTGCACCGGAGCGAATCTCGAGGAGGATATTTTCAACCTGGTCGCGCACGATCACTACGAGCGAGTGCCGCACTACCGGCAGCTAACGCCGGGAGACGAGCAGGAACTTCTCTCCCGGCACATGAATCGCGTGACCGACACGTGCATCCCGGAGATGGAGGCGATGCGGCGGATCGAGAAGTCCGTGCTCGAAGAATGGATCGCGGCCGACCGCGCCGGAGAACATTATTTCCCGCACGAATTCATGTACAAGATTCTTCGGGGCGGGCAGTTGAAGAAGAGTTTTCAGATCGCCCCGAAGAATTCCTGGATGGTCGCAGCCTGCGAAAAAAATCTGCCGATCGTCGTGCCCGGCTGGGAGGATGCGACGCTGGGCAACATGTATGCAGCGGCGGTGATACGCGGCGACGTCAAAAACGTGCACACCGTGCGCACGGGCATCGAATACATGACCTGGCTGGCGAACTACTACACGAAGACTTCGAAGAAGCTGCGCAACGGCGAAGGCTCAATTGGGTTTTTCCAGATCGGCGGCGGCATCGCCGGCGATTTCCCGATCTGCGTCGTCCCGATGCTGCATCAGGACCTTGAGCGCACCGGCGTCCCGCTGTGGGGTTATTTTTGCCAAATCAGCGATTCGACGACCAGCTACGGCAGCTACTCGGGCGCCGTGCCGAATGAGAAAATCACCTGGGGAAAACTTGCGGCCTCAACTCCAAAGTTCGTGGTGGAAAGCGATGCCACGATTTGCGCGCCGCTAATCTTCGCTTGGATTTTAGGACACTAGCCTTCCCAGAAAAATTTCGTGGTCCGCTCGATCTCGGGCGGCAGGCTTTTGTGCACCGGGCAATTGAGCACCGCTTGTTCGAGTAAGGCGCGTTGCGGCGTACTCGACGGCAGCGGGAAATGAACCTCGGACGGTAACGCGACGATGCGCCTTGGCGCGTCTTTCGACATCTCTTTACTGATCTTCACGGTCATCCCCTTGAGATCCAGGCCATGATCCTGGGCCGCGATGCCGACCGTTGTGGCCATGCAGGTAGCGAGCGCGGTCGCGACGAGATCCGTCGGCGAAAATGATTCGCCTTTTCCTTTGTTGTCCGTGGGCGCGTCGGTCGCGATCTCAGTTTTCGAGGGACCGTGCGCGGCTACGCAATGCAGATCACCCGTGTAGCGGACGGAAATTTCAACCATGCGGCACTATGCGCGAGACGCGCAGGTTGTCGATGCAGGCCGCGTCGAAGCGCGACCTGCATCATTGCGAAATTATTTCCGCGCGTCGCGCAGCGCTTTCACTTTATCGTGCGCCGCTTTCACTTCCGTATACTGACGCGAAATCGTATCGCGCACTGGTCCCGTCAGTTCGTTTTCTTCCATCGCTTTCTTGTATTCGCTGATCGCGGAATCTTCACCGCGCTCGCACTCGGCGAGGATGGCGTGGTCATCCTGACTGGTGATGGCGGACTTCAAATTAATCCAGGTGCGATGCAACGCACCGGCGGTGCTGCTGCTGTCTTCCGGCTTTGATTCGCCCATGCCGATCGCTTCACTCTGCAATTCGCCGGCAAAGCGCGAGCGCTGCATCGAGTATTCGTTGAAGAGCGATTTCAGCTGCGAATCTTTGACCGCTTCGGCCGCCTGCCGAAAACCTTCCTGACCGTCCTTCAACGTTTCGATTAATCCATTGATCGTCGAGATCGTTTCCTTTTGTAAGCTCATACAAACAATACGTGCGCGCCGCGAATTTGGTTGTTTCGCAGCGCGAGAATTCCGTGGCGGGGTTTGCGATGCGCCCATTCAGCCTTAAATTTTCGCATGAACAAAACAGGGAAAGATTTAACGAAAGAAGCGCCGCGCGGTCCGAAGACAAGACTGGGTAATTACGTGATTCTCGCGCGCACCCTCGACAAATGCCGCGCCTTGCTCTGGGGAAATATCGGCGAATACCATTTCGATTGTCCGCTCGATAACATGCTTTTCGGCTGGAAAGGAATCAAAGCCGACGATTTCAAAGCCGCGGTCGAAAAAGGGGCAAGCGATGAGGAGATGGTCAAATGGGTGAACGACAACGGCGAAAAGAAATCACCCGAGGAAGTGAAAGCGTGGGCGGACGAAATGCTCGCGAGCAATCCTTATCACAATCCCGAAAAACGCGATTGGTTCGTGGAGCAATTACAAGTGTATAAGCTCGATCCGGAAACAACCACGCTGTTCGACTGGCTCGAGGTAGACGACCGCGAGAGCTACCAGAAGGCCGCGTAGAAGAGCCGTTCGTAAGTCGAAATTCGTTCTAAGAATGCTGGCACGCACTGATGGTGCGGCGCCTGCTCCTTAATTTCCTTATGGGCATTTCCCTGAAGCCGCAGCATCTCAATCGTTATCGTCAGATCGCCTGGCTTTTCGCGAAGGACGGTCGCTCGGATCTCGTAAAGCAAGCCGGCCTCGAAGAAACACTCGATGCCGAAACGCACTCGACGCCGAAAGAAAAAGCGAAGGCGAGCGAGCTGGCGGACGATCTGGAAAAACTTGGACCGACCTTCGTAAAACTGGGCCAGCTTCTTTCCACGCGCGTAGAGCTTTTGCCGGAAGCTTATCTGGAAGCGCTCGCGCGCTTGCAGGACAAGGTCGAACCGTTCGGCTTCGACGAAGTGGAGAAGATCGTAACGTCGGAATTGGGCGTGCGATTGTCGAAGGCTTTTTCGGAATTCGATTCCACGCCGATGGCGGCGGCCTCGTTAGGCCAGGTGCATCGCGCGCGGCTGCGCAGCGGGCAACAGGTGGCGGTCAAAGTGCAACGGCCGGCCATTCGCGAAGCTTTGTTCGAGGATCTGGACGCGCTCGATGAGATCGCGCAATTCCTCGACAGCCACACGGAAACCGGCAAGCGCTACGAGTTCGGTTTAATGCTCGAGCAATTTCGCAAGAGTATCTTGCGCGAGCTCGATTACCGGCAGGAGGCGAGCAACCTCACCACGCTCGGCGAGCAGATGAAGCAATTCGAGCGCATCCTCGTGCCGAAACCAATTGCCGATTACAGCAGCGCTCGTGTTCTCACCATGGAATACGTGCACGGCAAAAAAGTGACCGACCTCAGTCCGCTCGCCCGCATGGAATTCGACGGCGACGCGCTCGCGGACGAACTTTTTCGCGCCTATCTGCACCAAATCCTGGTCAACGGTTTTTTCCATGCCGATCCGCATCCGGGAAATGTTTTTCTAACGGACGATTATCGTATCGCGCTCATCGATCTTGGGATGGTCGGCCGTGTTATGCCCGGATTGCAGGAGCAACTGCTGCAACTTCTTCTCGCGATCGCCGAGGGACGCGGCGACGACGC
>JALZAX010000123.1 GCA_030948055.1 Verrucomicrobiota bacterium
CCTTAGACCCGCCCATAATGACGACGAACGGTTTCGCGGGCTCCTTCAATTCGCCTAACAAGTATTTCAATTCCTTCTGCATCAGGAACCCCATGGCCGATTCCTTGACGAATTTCGTAATGCCGGCGGTGCTGGCATGCGCGCGATGCGCCGCGCCGAAAGCGTCGTTCACGTAAACGTCGCCAAGTTTGGCGAGCGCTTCCGCAAACTTGGGATCGTTCGCTTCTTCGCCGGCCACGAACCGCACGTTCTCGAGCAGAGTGACGTCGCCATCCTTCATGTGCGCGACGATTTCTTCGGGGATTTTGCCGACCGTGTCGTGACTGAACGCGACCGATTGATCGAGCAAGGTGTGTAAATAATCAGCGATCGGACGAAGTGAATACTTCTCGTTAGGCTTTCCTTTCGGTCGCCCGAAATGCGCCATCAGGATCGTCTTGGCGCCGTTTTCGCGCAGGTAATTTATCGTCGGCAATGATTCGCGAATGCGCGTGTCATCCGTGATGTGGAAATGGTTGGCGTGCTCTTCCACCGGCACATTGAAATCCACGCGCACGAGCACGCGCTTTCCGCGCACATCCAGATCGCGCAGCGTGAGTTTGTTCACTTAATCCTGCTCCTAATCTTGATCTTAATCCTAATCTTGCCCATACCCTTCCTCATCCTCACGGATAACATCCGCCCTGGGAGAAAATCTCTTCAACAACCCCACGAGCATACGAGTGATTCCGGCCAGCTGCTCTTTTCGCGGCTCCAGCTCTTCCGCAGTCGCCAGTTTTCGCGCGACAATCACATCAAGACACGCCGCACATTCCAAGGCCGAGCCTCGCGCCATTTCGAAGAACCGGCCGCGATCTGCTCCGGAAAATTTACCGTTACCCTCCGCGATATTAAGCGGGATGCTGGTTGAGGCGCGATCTAGTTGATCCTTCGCGGCCAGCTTCGTTTGGATCGAGCCGAGAAATTCGCCGACCCACCCGCAGAAAGCGATCGCTTCGCGATAAACCTCGAGCTTTTCGTGGTCGAAATGGCTCTTCAAGGAAGGATTAGGATCAAGATTAAGATTAGGAGCAGGATTATTTCCCCAGCATTTCCAGCATCTGCACGCAACGATTGCTGTAACCCCATTCGTTGTCGTACCAGCCGACCACTTTCACGAATTTATCGCCGAGCGTGAGCGTAAGTTTCGAATCGAAAATGCAGGAATGCGCGTTGCCCACGATGTCCTGCAAGACCAGCGGCTCATCCGAATATTCGAGAACATCCTTGTAACTCGCGTCGCCAGCCGCCGCTTTGAAAGCGGCGTTGATTTCGTCCGCGCTGGCTTTGTTCTTCAGGATCGCAGTGAAATCGGTGACCGAACCGTCCGGCGTCGGCACGCGAAAGGCGCCGCCGTTTAGTTTTCCTTTCAACTCCGGGATCACCTCGCCGATCGCTTTCGCCGCGCCTGTGCTCGACGGGACGATGTTGATCGCGGCGGCTCTTCCCCGGCGCAGATCGGCATGTGGCAGATCGAGGATGTTCTGATCGTTGGTGTACGAATGGATCGTGCTCATGAAACCCGATTCGATCCCGAATTTGTCGTTCAGCACTTTCGCCATCGGCGCCAAACAATTGGTCGTGCAGCTGGCGTTCGATATGATGGTCATCTTCGCCGGGTCGTAGATGTCGTCGTTAATCCCGAGGCAAATGGTCGCGTCCGGGTTCTTCGCCGGCGCGCTGATGAGCACGCGTTTCGCGCCACCTTTGGTGATATGCAGCTCGGCTTTCGCCCGATCCGTAAAGAGACCGGTTGATTCAAGGACGACATCGACGCCCAGATCCTTCCAGGGCAACGCACCCGGATCGCGCTCCTTCATGATCTTAATTTTATGGCCGCGCACGATGATGTTCTCCGCATCGTGCCCAATTTCGCCGTCGAATTTTCCGTGGACCGAATCCCACTTCAACAAATGCGCCAGGGTGGTGGTGTCGGTAAGATCGTTGATGCCTTTGACGCGCTCGACATCTTGTTGCGACATGGCGCGCAAGACATTGCGCCCGATGCGGCCGAAGCCGTTGATTCCGTAGTTAGCCATAAGCGATTTGCGAATTCCGATTTTCGAATGTCGATTGCCGTGCGCGATTGGGCGCGGCAACGGTGAGAGGGGGAGAGTAAAATGGGTCTAACGAGGCTGCAATTGCGAACTGCGCGCGCTTTCCTTCTGGTTTTTCTCGCGCTGGTTTTGCCAACCGCCGCCGCGCCGCGCCGCGAATCTGCACGCGTGAAAACCATTCTCGTGTTGGGCGACAGTTTGTCGGATGGTTTTCGCCTTTCGCGCAGTCAGGCTTATCCGGCGCTGCTCGCGCAAAAGCTGGGCGCCGTCGGTCTCGATTACGATGTGATCAACGCCAGCGTGAGCGGCGGAACAACCAGCGGGGGTTTGCAACGTCTCGCCGCGCAGCTCACACGTAGGATCGATATTTTCATTCTCCAGCTGGGAATCAACGATGCGTTTCGCGGAACCTCGATTCCGCAAATCCGCGAGAACCTGCAGACAATCATCGATCGCGTGAAAACCAAGAATCCCGATGTGCGGTTGATTGTGGTCGGGATGCAGTTGCCGAATTATTCCACAGACGACTTCGTTCGCGATTACGGACAGATGTATGTCGATCTCGCCGCGAAAAATCGCGCTGGACTCGTCCCGTATTTACTCGAAGGCGTCGGCGGAAATCCGGAATTGAACTTACCCGATCTGATTCACCCGAACGCGGCGGGTCATAAAGTTTTGGCCAATAACGTTTGGCGCGTGCTCGAACCGACTGCGCGCGAAGTGTCGGTGCATTGATATTCATGGGCGGTCTCTTTCATCATTGGCGACATCCGCGACGCTGTTATGTCATCTGCGGGATCGCGCGCTCCGGCAGTAATTTGCTGAGCGACGGCTTACGCGAAACCGGCCGGACCGGCCGGCCAAACCAGTTTTTTTATTCCGAGTTCGAAAGTTTTTTTCGCGGGCGGCAAAACCTTCCGCACGACATTTCATTTCTCGATTACGTGCGCGCCGTCATCAAAGGCACGGCCACTTCCAATGAAGTTTTCGGGTTCAAATTGATGGCGGGCTATCTGGCAGATTTTCTGGCACGACTTCGCCTAACGAGTGCTTTCGGAGGAAATGAAACCTCGGATGTTGAGCTTCTACGCAACGCTTTTCCGCGGTTGCGCTTCATTCGCATCCGACGCCGAAACAAGTTGCGGCAGGCCATCTCCAAGGCCCGGGCGATCCAGACCGGTCTGTGGAAAGTTCAGCCCGGTAAAGACGAAACCGGGCCAGCGCAATTCGATCGCGCTTTGATCGAACGAAGTCTGCGTGCGGCGGAGGAACAGGAGAAAATCTGGGACGAGTTTTTCGCGCGCAATCAGATCGAACCGTTCGTCATCGAGTACGAAGAACTCTGCCGAAACTACGAAGCGACTATGCGCTCGACGCTGAAATTTCTCAAGATCACGCTGCCGCGCGGAAAGAAAATCACGCCGCCCGTCACGAAAAAACAAAGCGACGCCATCTCGGACGAATGGGAACGGCGCTACAACGAATCGAAGACGAGTTGATGCCGTTCCACGCGCGCGCCGCGTTTTTCGAAAAGCTCGCGTAACTCCGGCGTCATGAAACTTCCATCGCGCTGACGATTTAACTCCAGCCACACTCGACCCTTCGGTTTCAGATGGAGCGCGAGGTCATCCAGAAAAAATTCCCACTCGGGCACGCCCCAAAGGCCGACGCGATTGTGATTGTTGAAACAAATCATGAAGGCCGTGATCAGATCGAACTTCCGCCCGAGATCGGGCAGCGGCGTGAAGGCGCGGACGCGCCAGACCATTCGTTCCAGCCCAAGCATTCGCGTCATTTCCGGATACATCGGCACTTCATCGATATCGAGACCGAGCGGGCGATGGCCGAGCCATTTGCAGATGTAGAGGAAGTAACCGGCTCCGGAACCGATATCGAGGACGTCGCGGCGCCGGCCGTAATCGAGCTCGAGATCGCGCACATGGCGAAGATTGACTTCCATCCATTTTTTCAGGTCGAGATACTTCGGCCACGCCAAGCCAGGATTTTCCACCGCGTGCCGTTCTTTGATCGCGAGAAATTTTTCGCGGTCGATGCTGGCGATGATTCGCTCGGCCTCGAGATGAAAGACAAATCGGCGTCCGAGAAAGACGCGACCGAAATGTTGTTTCGCGCTGCGTCCGGCCCGCGGATCGGCCACCTTGGCCAGCTTGTGCAAAAGGCGCATAACGACTCGTTAGGCCGGTTGCTGTTGGGTCAGGCAATGAAACGCGCCCAGACCCCAGATTAATTCGCGGCAATCGATTGGGGCCACTTTTCGTCTTGGAAATGCGCACTGAATTTTGTCGATCGCAATTTTGTCATTCGCATCGGCGTAAGTCGGAACGAGCACGCGTTCGTTCGCGATGTAAAAATTCGCGTAGCTGGCGGGCAGAACCAGATCTTCGCGTTCCATGCGCGGCGGAACGGGTAGCTCGACAATCTTGAATTTCGTTTCGCGCAAGCGCGTCAGATTTTCCTGGAGCGCTTCGTAGTTCGCGCTCTGCGGGTCGGGATCGACGATGGCCAGGACCGTGCGCTCATCGACGAAGCGCGCCAGGTTATCGATGTGTCCATCGGTGTCGTCGCCTTCCGTCCCGCGCGATAGCCAGAAAATTTCGCGCAGGCCGAGAAAATCGCGCATGTGTTGTTCGATTTGTTCGCGGGACAAATTCGGATTGCGATTTGGATTCAGCAGACACGATTCAGTCGTTAAGCACGCCCCTGCGCCATTCACATCGATCGAGCCGCCTTCGAGAATCATTCCTCCATCGTAAACCGGGAGGCCGAGCGCTTGGCCGATTCGTGTCGGCACGACATCATCCAGATCGAACGGCGGATATTTGCCGCCCCAGGCGTTGTGACCCCAATCGACGATCGCGAGTTTCGGATCCTCATTGCGCGTCAAAAAAATCGGACCGTGATCGCGACACCAAGGTTCGTTGGTGGGAATTTCGTAGTAGGTAATGCACTCGTTAGGCAAACCCCTTAACACTTCGCGCGCTTCTGCTTCATGCGCGCCGTTGCAAACGTTGATGCAAACCGGTTCTGACGCGATCAATGCCGCGACCATTGCCCGAAACGTTGGCAATACGCGATCGAAGGCATCGGGAAAACTGATCCCCTCGCGACGTGGCCAGGAAAGCCAGGTGGCCGCGTGCGGTTCCCATTCGGCGGGCATGCGATAACCGAGTGCGGCCGGCGTTTCCTCCATCGTTGATCTATAGCAGTCCACTCACGGCTGCGCTATCGACCGGCTGATCTGGAAAAGATAAAGAAGGAAGATCAGGCGACGGAGAAGGATTGAGCGAGTGCGCGCCGTTGTTGCGCGGCGAGTAACGGCGGGAATTCGATCAACGCGGGGGAAGCAGAATTTTCCACGTAATGTTGCGCGGCGGTCTTGAGATCGCGCCAGCGCGACCATTCCAGATCCGGCGCGTGCACAATGTGGCGGAGCAAACTGCGCCATTCCATAAGCGCCCGTTCGATGTCGCCGGCACGGAGCGAATCACTGGTTAGGCGATTTTTCGCGGCGGGATTTTGCACGATCTCGTGGATCACTTCCGACGCGCCCGAGCCGTAATGCGCCGGCACACCCATCTCGAGATAACCGGGATAATCGGCCCGCTGGTAAATCCGCTGGGAAAGAATGCCGAGCCGTCCGCCCATCGGCGCATCTTCACCGGCGAAACGCGGTCCGCCCCGAATATTGGCCAGATCGAAAATGAGATCATCGATCGCATAAGTTTTGTTTTCCAGGGCCGCGGCAATCGCGAGACCTTCGCCGCCCTGGAAAAAGGAAAAAATGATGCCGCGCATCGTCGGAGTCCCATTTTTTCCGACCAGGACGAGTTGTCTCCAGGCGTAGGCCGGAGAATTTACAATCGGCGCAGTCGAATCGTGCTCGAGTTGATCGCAATCACGGCAGACGGCCGGAATCGCTTCGCGCAGCGGCGGTTCATGGAGCGCGTTGCCTAACGAGTCGATAAAAGCTTCGACTTCGATTTCGGAGAAATCGAGTCGCGCGGTGACAGTAGCATTGCGCGTCACGATTTCGGAAACCCTGGCCCCCGTGGCGGTGAAAAGAATTTGTTCCGCGCTGGCGAGATCGCCGCCGTTTTTCCGCAGCCACTTTACCGGCGCCAACTGCTCGTTAGGCAAAATCGTCGCGAGCGGAACCTCGCGACCGTAGATTTTTTGTTCGCGCAGCTTACAGAGATTGCCGAAACCGCGCCCGTCGAGCATGCGCGGCAGAGAAAGCGCCGGCACCCAGCGCTCATTCTCACGCACGCGCAATTTGCCTAACGAGACCTTGCGCCGTTCGGATTGCGGTTCCCATTCCCCGGCGGAATTCAACATCTCCGTGATCGGTCGCCTAACGAATCGTTGACGCTCTGCGTCCACCAACAGCTCACAAGCTCGCGGCCCGACGCCTAACGAGTGCTCGACGCCGAGCGGGACTTTCTGTGTGCTGAAGAGGGAATGACTTAACTTCACCGCCGCGGCAAAACCTTCCGTGCTGTTGTGCATCACGCTGATCAAGCTCGGCCAATCAACCTGTGTGGCACGTTTGAGTTGTCGCGGCCGCGCGTCGCCCAGTCGCGGAATGTCGGGAACAATCAGGACGTAGCCGGTTTCATCGAGGCCGCGGCGGCCCGCGCGGCCGAACATTTGCAGGAGTTCATCCGGTTGCACGTGTCGCTCGAAATTTCCTACCATGTAGCGCGTGTCGGTAATGAGAACTGAGCGCATGGAGAAATTAATCCCGGCGGCCAGTCCCATAGTGGCGACGACGACGTTGAGTTGTCCGTTTTTGGCCAGCGGCTCGATCAAGCCCGCGCGCACCGCGTAGCTTAAACCGCTGTGATGATACGCGACGCGGCTGCGCAAAAGTTTCGCGAGCTTTTTTCCGGCGAGCGCTTCCTGCGCGGATGAGAGCGCAAGAGGATCACGCAATGTCATGGCCGACGCGATCGATTGCGCCATTTCTTCGGCAGCATTTCGACGCGGCGCGAAAATTAGGACCGGCGCGAGATCCGCGCGCAGTGCGCGGCCAATCATGCGCGGCCAAAAATTTTTCGACTGCACGAATTGTGAATCGGAAAGATTTCGCAGATCCAATTCTTCCAAAGGCACGGGCCGCTCCTGATGCGAAATCAAGACGGCATCGCGTCCGATGCGTTGCAGCCACGCCACGATGTCTTGCGG
>JALZAX010000124.1 GCA_030948055.1 Verrucomicrobiota bacterium
GAACACGGCGGTTTGCTCGCGGAGATTTTGGACAGGCTGGCCGGATTTCTCGAAGCCAGCTCACGATTGCGCAAGAAGGTCAAGTCGGCCATGACGTATCCAGTCATCGTCATCTGTATCGCCTTTGCCATCACCACATTTTTGATCGTCAAAGTCGTGCCGATCTTTGGCGAAATCTTCAAGGATTTCGGTGCGAAACTTCCCGCGCCCACGCAGTTCCTCATCGACGTCAGTGATTTCATGCGGAACGAATGGTACTTCCTCATCGCGATTGTCGCTGGAATCTTCTTCGGCATTCGCACTTTCCTCCGCTCCAAGCGCGGCAAACAACTCTGGGATCGCTGGAAATTGAAGCTGCCGATCTTCGGTCCGCTCATCCACAAGATTTGCATGTCGCGCTTCGCCCGCACTTTCGCGCAATTGATTCGCAGCGGCGTTCCGATTCTCGAAGTCATCGACATCGTGGCCGGCGCCTCCGGTAACCACGTGGTCGAGACGAGCATCAAAGGCGTCGGCGAAGACGTCGAACGCGGCGACAACCTTTCGGTCGCTTTGTCGAAGAAGCCGATTTTTCCGCCCATGATGCTGCGGATGGTTTCGGCCGGCGAAGCGACCGGTAAAATTGACACCATGCTGGAGAAGATGGCCGACTTCTGGGACGAAGAAATCGAAGCCCTGCTCGACGCGCTCACTTCCCTCATCGAGCCGATGCTGATTGTCTTCCTCGGCGTGATCGTCGGTGGCATCGTCATCGCCATGTTCCTGCCGATCTTCAAGCTGAACGAAGTGGTTTCGCAGAGCAAAAACTAAACTTTCACAGAGCAAAAGCTAAGGAGAAGCCTCGCTCGGTAGCTGGAAGGGGTGGGTCGCAAGACCTGCCCCTTCTTGTGTACCGCGCCGTAGCGAAGCGAAGGCGGGTTTAGTAGTCCTGCTCCTACTCCTACTCTTTGTGGCCGAGCGGATTAGGAGTAAGAGTAAGAGAAAACTGTCAGCGCTCCTTTCGCCTAATTCAGCCAGAGAAATTACGAGACCGCCAACTCTTCGAGCGAAACAATATGTTCGGGATCGACCAAATCAGACAACCCCACTTCATTCATAATGGCGACCAGCCGGCTCGAAGTCGCAATAAATTCAGGGTGCGGAACTTCATAGGAACGACCATCGGATAGATGCAGGCGAAATGGACGAAAGCCCGGGCCGCGAATGCGTTTCCGCAGTTCATCCGTATCCATGTCAGAAGATTACTGTGTACGCTTCTTATCTGCAACCGTCCTATTTCCGCCGAACGATAAGAATCAGCGGCCCATCGACAGAAGGGCGGATGCTTCCCGTCCAAGGAATGGCGTGCTTCCAAGCCGCCGAAATAACGGAGAACATGAGCTATCTCTTTTGCTATAAAGTAATAGCGGGAGGTACGCTGCCCGGAGTCGGATTTGAATTTGATGCTGCTATCTGCGTTTGTTGCAACTCGCACCGCTGAGTTCCCCAGTGATTAGCTTTTTTCGCCGGGTCTGCCGTCCCCGCAAGGTTGGATTTTCGCTGCTAAAAGGCGAGTTGGAGCAGGCTTTACTGCAAGGTGACGCTATTATTGTTGTCGCGGGCACAAAATCATTCCTTTTTCGGCGGAAGTCTACTGTTACCGTAACGTTAATAGCCGATCAACAAGATGAGCGGATTTGGTGTGATTGCGGGCTTCGAATTGCGGAACTGTCGGAAGCGGTCTGCAGAGTCGACGACAGTGGGCAGTTCACCTCAATTGAAATCGGGGTACGCGTGCTAGCCACTGTCGTGGAGATCGTGCGAACGTTATCGATGAATTACGGGGTCTCCAATAACAACCAAGTCGATATTATCTGGGAGAATTCTAAAAGCAGCACCGCTTCATAGTTGTGTACGAGGTCTCTCTGCCGGGGGTGAGGTCTCCGCCTTCAACATTCTACCGCCGCGAAGAGATCAGCGCTTAACATCATCGACTAGCCGCATGCTACTAGGCAAGTCTGGCAGTCATGTACGATTGAAATATCGAACGTCTAGCTTAGCAACTCGTTAGGTACTTGGGTCAATAAGCGTCTTACTTCTACTCGTAATCGCAATCTTGCGCGTTTTCGTTAGGCCAAAAAGGAATCGACTACGATTGGGAGCAGGAGCACGAGGGACTCACGCGCGCTCGGCCACCGCTTCGACGCGCGCATACATGTCCGCGTAGATCCGTTCCAGCGCTGCGCCCGGGTCTTCCAGCATCATGCTCTCTTTGATTTTGCTCGCGTAAATTCCGAACGAAAACGGCGAGATCACTTCCAGCGCGCGCAGCGTCCAGCGAAATGACTTCATCCGGTCGAGCGACGCATACGCCTCTTCCGCATCGAGAAAAATGTGCATCGCCTGTCGATACGCTTCCTGCAGCAACGGACGTTGCGGTTCGTGTTGTTCGAGGACGCGGAATAAGACTTCCGAGCTCCAGGTCAACTGCCGCGGCCGTCGTTCGCGACCCGGCAAATTCCGCGGCACCATCAAACCGGTTTGCGCGACCCCGCGAAATTGCCATTTCACCAATTCCGACCCGCGCAGTGCTGCGAACAAATCTTCCTCTGCACCTTCGCGTTCGAAACAGAGTCGCCAATCTTCCAGCGCATTTCCTGAAAGGGACGCAGCGTCAGTAGAAAACCGTAGTCGTCGATCCTGATCAGTGCATTTCCGCCCAGCCGCTTCTTCACGCGCCAGGCCACGATGCGCGAGAGCGCGTCGTTCGCGCTGCGCCCGATGAGCGAATGAAAGAAGTAGTGCGAGTAATTTTCTTCGCGATAAAGCGCGATCAATGATTTTTCGCCCACAGGCAGTTTTGAGACGAGCAGCTGCGCGCGAAATTGTTCGGTCAGCCTCGGTATGATGGGAGTGGCTGGGAAAGGAACAACGCCGCGCAAATTCAACCCTTGCAAATTCCGAATGATGCCTGCTATGACCCTCTCATGACATCCACCCGCGATTTGTTTTCTGCTGGACTAGCCGCATTCCTTCTCAGTAACGCCGCGTGCTGCATTCTCGCTCCAAACGGTCACGCGCAGCTCTATGTCGGCCAACAGAACAGCCCGGCCGGCGTGCGCGAATATGACGCCACCACCGGAGCTCCGATTAATACCAGCTTTATCACCGGGTTGAGCACACCGCGGGGCATTGATTTTCTCGGCAACAGCATTTTCGTGGCAAGCAATCTCAATAACAGCGTGGGGCAGTATAACGCGACCACCGGAGCGGTTATCAACAGCACTTTTATCACGCGCAATTCCCCGACCGGCCTCCTCATCTCGGGCAACAACCTTTTCCTCGCCTCCTTTTCCGGAGTAGGTCTATACAACGCCACCACCGGGGCGGCGATCAATGCCAGCTTGATTACTGGACTGATCTCGGCCGCGAACTTGGCTCTTTCGGGTAACAGCCTCTTTGTCTCGGATCAAGGGGGTAATAGAATCGGCAAGTATGATGCCAGTACTGGGACGGCCATTAACACCAGCTTTATTACTCTCACCTCGCCCTATGGCTTAGCTCTCTCCGGCAATAACCTCTTTGTCTCATTGTCTAATGGCACGGTAGCTGTGTATGACGCCGTTACCGGAGGCGTAGTCAACGCTAGCTTCATTACCGGACTGAATAGTCCACTGGGGTTGGCCATTTCGGGTAATAACCTCTTCGTAGCGAATTTCGGCAGCGGCACGGTAGGCGAATACGACGCCACGACTGGAGCGACCATCAACGCCAACTTCGTCACTGGCCTCAATGGTCCGGTCGACCTTGCGGTAAGAGTTATCCCCGAAGCTTCTACGTATGAGCTTCTGGTCGGTGGTCTAGGTCTGCTCTTTTTCGTCCGCCGACGGTCACCTTCGCGCTAGCTAGCGCACTAACTGGCAACGGCTTCTGCACAGGTTATAAGTGTAGTTGTGCTGGTCGGTTGATCGGATAAAATCTGGTTTGGTTAATCCTGGTAAGTTTGAGCGGAAGGAGGGCCGGAGGCCGGGAGGCGCCCAAATTTGCTGCGGCGGGCAAATTCGCCCGGGGTTTTGATAGCCGAGCGCGTTGTGTGGCCGTTGTTCGTTATCCTCCGCACGCCAGCTCTCCAAGAGGGTCAGACCTGAAAGATCGTCGACTTGTTCATGGCGACTAGGTCGTGCCAACGAGGCTTATGAAGCGCCTTTGTTGTAGTTTAGTGGCTCAAAAGCACTCGTTAGGTACAACGCTTATCAGTCGTATCTCCTTTTAGCGTAACGTGATGTTCCTTTGCACAAGCGGAAGCTAGTTCTTCCACTCGCGCATACAGATCCGAATAAATGCGTTCCAGCGCCGCGCCCGGATCTTCCAGCATCATGCTTTCCTTGATCTTGCTCGCGTAAATTCCGAACGAAAAGGGAGAGATCACTTCCAGTTCGCGCAATATCCAGCGATACGACTGCACACGGTCAAGCGACGCATAGGCTTCCTCGGCCTCAAGAAAAATGTGCATCGCCTGTCGATAGGCTTCCTGCAGCAACGGATGTTGCGGTTCATGTTGTTCGAGCACGCGAAACAAGACTTCCGAACTCCAGGTCAACTGCCGCGGCCGACGTTCGCGACCTGGTAAGTGCCGCGGCACCATCAAGCCGGTTTGCGCGACGCCGCGAAATTGCCACTTCACTAGTTCCGATCCGCGCAGTGCCGCGAAGAGATCTTCCGCCGCGCCTTCGCGTTCGAAACAAAGGCGCCAATCTTCCAGCGGCATTTCCTGGAACGGCCGCAGCGTGAGCAGAAATCCGTAATCATCGATCGTCACCAGTGCATTTCCCCCGAGCCGTTGCTTCACTCGCCACGCGACGATTCGTGAAAGCGCGTCATTTGCGCTGCGACCGATGAGCGAGTGAAAAAAGTAATGTGAGTAGTTCTCCTCGCGATATAGCTCGATCAACATTTTCTCGCCGACCGGCAACTCCGAGACGAGCAGCTGCGCGCGGAATTGTTCGAGAATTGCTTCCGCATTCGCTTTGGAGATCTCGTAATCTTCCACCAGCCAATCAGAAACATTTTCGTCCGATAAACGTTTTGCAATTTCTACGCGGATCTCACGCACTCCTCGCGCGAGACCGGAAGTCAGCGGCATCTTCGCCGCATTCCAACGGGGCACGGTCGGTAGATGTCCATCCGCGCGCTCGACGAAAGCGGCCTGCAGCGCGGTATCAATCAGGCGCACGATGCGTCCGCCCAGGACGAACAGGTCGCCGATCTGCAGTTGCTTGATGAAATTTTCCTCGACCGATCCAAGCCGGCGTCTCTTCAAAAAAACATCGACGAAACTTTCCGAGACGATCGTGCCGATGTTAACCAAAAAATCACGAGCCACTCGGGGATGCGCGATCGAGATCACGTTGTCTTCCACCCGAATTTTTCCAAACACGTCAGCGTATTGTTTCTCCAGCGATGCCCCGCCGCCTTCGAGGTACTGGACCACGCGATCAAATTCTTCGCGTTCCAGTTCGGCGAAAGGAAATGCGCGTCTAACGAGTGCAAAAACTTCATCGGTTGTGATGGGTTCGAGCATGGCCAGACCGACAATATGTTGGGCCAGCACATCAACTGGTTGCTGCTGAATGCGAATCGGATCGAGCGCGCGCTCACGCACGCGGCGCGCGGTCACGGTGGCCTCGACCAGATCATTCACGTTCGTCGCCACCAGAACACCGTGGCTCGTGCGATTGAGCGAGTGACCGGAACGGCCGATCCTTTGAATCGCGCGCGAGACGCCTTTCGGTGTTGCGACCATGACGACGAGGTCGACCGCGCCGATATCGATGCCGAGTTCGAGACTAGTTGAGCAAACGACCGCGCGCAGCTCGCCGTTCTTCAATCGATCTTCGACTTCGAGGCGCACGCTGCGGTCTAACGAAGCGTGATGTATTTCGATTTGCTTCGCCAGATCGGGCAGCAATTCCTTTAGGTTCAATCCCAACTGCTCCGCCGCGGAACGAACGTTAGTAAAAACGATGACAGATTTGCGCGAACGAATCAGGTCAGCCAGTTCTGCATAAAGTCGCGCGCCGGTATAACCGGCCTGCGGATAGGGGTGTCGACGAATCGGTGAGAAAACTTCCACGATCGATTTCTTCTCCACCTTCGCTTCCGCGATGCGACACGGGCGTCCTTCTCCCACGAGAAATCGCGCCAGCAGCTCCAAAGGGGCCGCGGTGGCGGACAGTCCGACACGACAGATTGAACTGCTCGTTAGGCGCTCGAGCCGTTCCAGCGAGAGCGTGAGATCGACGCCGCGCTTGTTTCCGGCGAACGAATGCAGTTCATCCACGATGACGAACTGACATTCGCGCAGATGATTCACATAACCTTCCTGCGCCAGCATCACGGCTAGACTCTCCGGCGTCGTGAGCAGAATGTGCGCGCCGCTTCTTCTAAACTTCGCGCGCTCCGAAGCCTTGGTGTCGCCGCTGCGCGCGTGTAAAAGCAACTCTTTCTCCAAACCCATTCCTGCGATCGGCGCGCGCAGATTCTTGCTGATGTCGTAAGTCAGCGCGCGCAAGGGCGAGACGTAGATGCATTGCACCGATCGGGTCAGCGTGCCGGCATCGAGTTTGCGCAGGAAAAAATCGAAGACGCCGAGGAAGCCCGCGAGCGTTTTGCCGCTCCCGGTGGGCGAGGTGAGCAAAATCGATTCCCGCTCAAGGATCGCCGGGACGCACCGCAACTGCGCATCGGTAAAATTCGTGTAGCTGGCGAAAAACCATTTCACGAGCCGCGGGTGCAAACGTGCGCGCAGCGTTTGCGCATTGTCGTCCCGCTCTCGAAACTTCGCTCGCATGTACTCCACCAAAGCTTACGCCGCCCAGTCCGCCACCGCACCGCTCGCACCATTTTCTTTCGATCGCCGCGATCCCGCGCCGGACGATGTGCAAATCGACATCGAGTTTTGCGGCGTGTGCCATTCCGATTTGCACACCGCGCGCAGTGAATGGGGACCGGCCAAATATCCCTGCGTGCCTGGACATGAAATCGTCGGCCGCGTCGCGAAGGTGGGGAGCGACGTGGAAAATTTCCGCGAGGGCGATCTCGTCGCGGTTGGTTGCATGGTCGATTCCTGCGGCGAATGCGAAAACTGTCGCGAGGATCTCGAGCAGTTCTGCGAACGCGGCGCGACCTTCACTTATAATAGTGAAGATAAACACACCGGCGGGCACACCTTCGGCGGCTACTCGAAGAGCATCGTGGTCGATCAGGATTTTGTTTTGCGCGTGCCGAAGAATCTTGATCTGGCCGGGGC
>JALZAX010000125.1 GCA_030948055.1 Verrucomicrobiota bacterium
AACTAGGACTGACGCGCCGCCGACACGCACGGCCACAATCTTCCTGCCGTCGATATCCGCTTCCACTTCGAGCGTGCTCGGCCGTCCCATTTCCACGCCCTGACGAAGTTTCCAACGTAACATTCCATTTTTCGAATCGAGCGGTGCAAGATAACCGGCCAAAGCAGCGGCCGCCGATCCGGTGGCGGCGTCTTCGGTGATTCCCGCTCCGGGCGCGAACATTCGTCCGCGAACGTCAGCATCATCAGCAGCTTCAGTGAGAACGAAAATTTCCGGCGCCCAGTATTGAGCCACATGTCGTTCCCATTCATCGATTCGCACCCTGGCCTGCGCGAGCGCTGCAAGATCGCGCACCGTGACAAATAGATAGCGCATTCCGCAGGAAAACGCGGACGGCTGCCGCGTCGTCTGAAGTTGTTCGGGCTCGAGAGAAAGAACAGCGGCCAGTTTCTCGATTTCTGGCGGCGGCGGTCCAAGCTCCGGCATTTTCGCGGCCGAGAGTTGCGAAAAAATAGGCAGGCCATTTTTCCCGCGGATCAAGACAGGCACTGGTCCCACGCCTTCTTCGAAAAGAATGCGAATTTCATCGCCGGTCAATTTCACTTCGCCGATTGCGGCCAGAACAAAAGCAGCTCCGACAGTGGGGTGACCAGCGAAGGGTAATTCGCTGCCAGGTGTGAAAATGCGCACTCTTCGCGTGCCGCTCGCCGTCTGCGGTGGAAAAACGAAAACCGTTTCCGAAAGATTAAATTCGCGTGCGATCCGTTGCATCGTCTGGTCGTCCAAACCTTGCGCCCAGGGAAGAACCGCCAGCTGATTTCCGCCGAACATCTTGTCGGTGAAAACGTCAGCCGTGAAAAATTTGTATTCGTTAGGCATAAGCAGATTTCTCCTTCGCTTCTATTCTGGCCACCATCGTGGCGCGCGATAATCTACAGCAGTGCCAATTTATAACCGGTACACCGCAGGTCTTCTTTTGCTCGTCGCAGGCGTGCTGATTTGGTCGGGCTTCGCGCCGAAGGATCGATTGACCTGGTGGCTGGAAGTTTTTCCCGCGCTCATCGGCCTGGTCGTTTTGTTCGCCACGCGCAATCGTTTTCGTTTCACGCCGCTGGTGCAGACCTTGATCGCGCTGCACATGATCCTGCTCGCCGTCGGCGGACATTATACCTATGCGGAAGTGCCGCTGGGTAATTGGGCGCGCGACGCCTTTCATCTCAGCCGCAACCATTACGATCGGCTCGGTCATTTCGCGCAGGGACTCGTCCCCGCCTTGATCGCGCGCGAGATCATCATTCGACGGCGCATCATCAATTCCAGCGGCTGGACCAGCTTCTTCGTTCTTTGCACCGCGATGGCGATCAGCGCGGTTTATGAATTGATCGAATGGATTTCCGCTCTCGTTTATGGAAAAAACGCCGACGCCTTCCTCGGTGGGCAGGGTGATATCTGGGACACACAAGAAGACATGGCCTGCGCCTTCCTCGGCGCAACGGTCGCGCTACTACTCGTTAGGCACTGGCAGGATCGTCAACTTGGACGAAAGACTTAGCGCGCTGCGGGCGGCATCTTCAAGCCGAGCACGCCGACAATGCTTGGTGGCATCGGTGTCTTTTCGTCTTCTTCTATTTCTTTTGTTTCTTCTTTCGCCATATCCGAGGCGGACGCACGGTAGTGTTTGAAGGTCCATTCTCCGTCACGATATTCCACGGTCAGGATAAAATCTGTCCGCACGATGGTTTGCTGCGTCTCGGGGTTGATCACATTTTCGCCGCCGCGAATCACGGCCCACCACGGCACGTGTTCGGAAAGTGATCGCTGCATGTTCACATTGATGTCGTAGAAGAAATTTTGCTGCGGTGGCGACGCTTTGCTGGGCAGCCGCGCGATCTTTTCTTTCAGCTCGGCCGTGGCTTTATCGCGAATCGCGTCCGCGTTCGGCGCCGGAGTTTTTTCCGTCGGCTGAAACAACGCCATCGCGTGCGCGGCCCGGTCCGCGCGCGCGGTGAAAAAGATGTAAAGACCCAGAGCGAAAAAAAGCAGCGCCCCGAGCACGATGATAATCAGGCGCAGTTGTGTGTTGGGTATTCCAAGGTTACTCGGTTCGCGTGCTTCGCGTCGCCGCTGCCGGATGAATTCTTTCGGATCTCGATAAGGTTTGCTCGGCACCGGCGCCGGTTCGTCGATCGGAATCCTCACCGTGCGCTCCGGCGATGGTGCGGGCGTTTCCATACGTGGCTTCAAAACGCGCGGCCCTTTTTCCGCCGGCGTTTCCTCGGCGAGGAGATCGCTCACCAGTCGCCATTCCGTCATGCCCTCATGCCAATAGTGATCCGTCGATTGCACCTGATTTTCGCGCACGAGCTGGGCCAGATCGTGGCGTTCGCATTCGCCAAGCTCTTCCCCGTCGCGCGCCAGATAAAGGATCACGCGCCGATTGCTATCGGCTGGCGCAATTGAAAGCAAACCTGTATGTGCTGCCGACAATGATGTTGTCCAAAACCCTTGCCATTTGTTCCCTGGTCACCGCGCTTTTTTGGTCAGCGAACGCAGCTGACCAGGAAAAAATCCCGAGCGGCAAAGAATTGAAAGCGCTTACGCGCGATTCGCTCCTCGCTTTTAACAAGGCCGTGGCGGCGAAAGATTTCACCGGCTTTATCGCGCAAGTTTCGAAACTCTGGCAGGAACAGGTGTCCGCGACGCAACTGGCCGACATCTTCAAGACCTTTATCGATCAGGAAATAGATATCGCCTTTGTCGCTGCCAGCGAACCCGTCTTCGAAGCGCCGCCCGCGATCGATGGCGACGGCGTGCTGGTGTTGAAAGGTCATTACGACACCAAACCAAATAAGGTCGAATTCGGTTTGAAATATATCTATGAGAAGCCGGCCTGGAAACTTTTCGGCATCGATGTGCACGTCACTCCCGCCGGCGCGGCCGATGTGCAGCTGCCGGCGGAAGCGGAATTGCGCGCGCTCGCTCAGGACTCGTTAGGCAATTTTAATCAGGCAGTTGTGCAGAAAGACTTCACCAAATTCCACGGACAAATTTCCACGCTTTGGCAGAAGCAAATTACTCCGGCGAAATTGCAGGAATCTTTTCGCTCCTTCATCGAGCAGGAGGTCGATTTCTCCGATGCGCTGAAAAACAAACCGGTTTTTGATCTGCCTCCGGCGATCGACGAAAACGGAATTCTGCAAATGAAAGGAAGCCTGCCGGCGAAACCCGATCGCGTGCAGTTCGAGGTGGGTTATATCTTCGAGCCGCCCGTGTGGAAACTGGCCAAGATCAACGTGAAAATTTCCGACACGGCGGAAGACGAAAAGGAATGACCCGTTAACCACTCGTTAGGTTTTGGCGTGACATTGCGTCCGGCTTCTGACGAAGATCCGATCTCGCCATGGGTTCGCTCAAATTAGCGCTCGTGCCCGGCGCGATTGCCGGCATCATTTCCATTTTCACCAGCTGGCTTTGGATGGGAGTTATCTTCCATCGTTTCCAGCAACGCACTCCCAATACCTGGCGGCCGGAGGGCAAAGGGAGCTATGCGTTTTCTTCCATCATTCATTTCCTGGCCTGCATCGCCATTGCCACGCTTTTTCTCATCGTCGGTCGAAATTTCGGCAGCATTTTTAGCGGCGGTCCTGATCGCGCGATTCTCTTTGCCATCCTACTTTGGGGCGTGATCGCCGCGCCACTCGCGGTTGATGCCGCGGTCTATATCAATTTGCATCCGCTGGTCGTCATCGGACAACTGCTCGATTGGCTAACGACCTCCGTCCTCGCCTGCGGCATCGCCGCCTGGTGGCGCGATACCTAACGAGTGCTAGGACTCGTTAGGCTGGCATTTCCTTCGTCGATATAATCATGTCCGGCGACGTGGGTAATTTTTAGATACTGCCGCCAGGTGCCCGCCGTGAAATTGCGGGAAGTTTCCAGCGTCCGTGTTTCCGTTTTCGCCGGCGCGTTCGAGCCATCCTTCATCGCTTCGGACAAGATCCTGCCGTCGAGCGGTTGCGGGGGAGTGATTCCGAAGATGTGCAGAATGGTTGCGGCCACATCGATGTTTCCACTCGCGAGGTCGCTCTTATAGCCCACGCGAAAATCCGGACCTGCTGCGATCAACGTGTTGTGCACGTCGAAGCGGCTCAGAGTCGCGTGGGTGCCATGGCCGGCCGCACGACCCTCGGCGTCGATTAACCCCTGCGTGCCGAACTTGTTGGTTTTGTCGTTCCAACGAAAAGCCATCACGACATCGGGGCCGTCATCGTTATCGAGATGCGCATCGGCCAAACTGAAGGTGCCTTCCATCTTTTCGCGCGTGAAAATCGGCCCGGCGAAGTCGCGTTGTTGCAACCATTCCACGAGACGGAGGGTGACTTTCTCGTCGCGACCTATGACGTAGAACAAAATCGTCGCGCCGCTATCCGCGGTGAGAATCGTTCCCGGCACCGGCTCGTTCTCAAACTGCTTTGCCGCTTTGAAACCCGCGGCATCCAACAACGCTGCCACATCAACTTCGTGTTCGACCGTAGAGAAACCGTGGTCGGAAACGACCAGGATATCCGTTTGCTCCCGCACCTGTTTGGTCGTCAGCGCGTCGATCACTTTTCCAAGACAGGCATCGACGCTTTTCATCGCGGCCAACGCCTCCGGTGAACCGGGCGCCACGTCATGTTGCGTGAAATCAGGATCGCTCAGCCACAAAACCGAAAAGGGCGCGACATGATTTTTCCACATCGTTTCCGTCAACGCCGCCGTCGTCCAGGCATCTTCTTTCGCGTTGGGAATTTCTCTTTTGGGAAATTGGCCTAACGAATTCTGAATGGCGAGTTCCCTCGCGGTCGGCTGCGCCTCGCCTCCGCTCAGCGCATCTGATTTGCGCGCAATCTCAGATGCACGCTCCTGCGAGCGATCGAAAAGTTTCGCGACCCATTTGCTGCCCGCGACCGCCGTGCGTTTTCCCGAGGCCTGAAGCAGCTCAACGATTGTCGGCGCGCTCAGATATTTACCGGCGGTAATCTGATCGCCGCGCACGATGTTCTCTCGCACTGCCGTGTCGATTGGCGCCCGCGGATCCACCACCGGGCGATATTCGACGTTCGCGATTACACCACTGCGATTTGGAAAAACGCCCGTGGCCATAACCGTGCCGTTGACGTTAGTGGCTGTCGGATAAAACGAATGGTGATTGCGAAAAGTCACGCCTCCTTGCGCGAGTTTCCAAAGATTCGGTGTTCCCGTTTCGGTGACGAAATCCGGCCGCATTCCGTCCCAAACCATCAGAACGACATATTTGGCATGCTGGTGTTTCGCGTGTTTACACGAAACCGCCGCACAAAAAATCACCGCGCCGAGAACGAGAAGTCGCGATCGCATCAGTCGTTAGGCCGAAAAAAACAGATGGTCTAACGAGTACAAGCCGGGTCCGATCAAAATGAGCACGAGCATGAGGATAGCGAGATTGAGCGCGTATTCCCGACCGGGCGGGTTATTCGTGATCAAGTAGCCGCCGCCCTTATGTCCGATGCTGGCTGCGACCAGCATGGCGACCAGACAGAAAAAGGCCGCCACGCGCGTACACAGACCCAGTGTGATCAGCGAACCGCCGATCAATTCTGACAACATGGCCATGCGTGCTTGCGCCGCCGCCGCCGGCACACCGAGCGATTTTAACCAGGAAACAAAGCCACTCATGTTGCCAGGACCGACAATGCCGAGCTTGCCCAGCCCGTGAACGACGAAACAAACGCCGAGTGCCACGCGAAAAATCAGCAGGGCGAGATTGAGAAGGAATGGAGTAGAAGCGACGAAAAAATCGGAGAGACGCACGACGAAATCTTAGCGCGCGCCGCGGCTGAGGAAAGTCTCGCTTTCAACCTTGACCGGAGAGTAAACTCCTTCGGCCATGAAACCTACACGCTTTTGTCTCCCGTTGCTCTTGGTCTCGTTAGGCCAAAATGTTTTAGCCGCGAAAAGTTCGTCCAAAGACGCGCGCGTTACCATCATCGTTCACGACGTAAACCTGCTGCCCAATCAAGCAGACGCGCGGCCCGCGGCCGTTAATGATCGCGTCGCGGAAGACACCGGTGTTCGCACCGGCGATCAATCGCGTTCCGAACTCACCTTCACCGACCTGACAATCACGCGGCTGGGAGCTAATTCGGTTTACAATTACAATCACGCTGGGCGCAGCGTCGATCTCGGCGGCGGTTCCGTCTTGTTGCGGGTGCCGAAAGATTCCGGCGGCGCAAGTGTGCGCGCGCCCGCCGTCAGCGTGGCTGTGACCGGCACGATATTTATTCTGGAAGCGCAACGTTCTGGCCGTAGCAAATTGATCGTGCTGGAAGGCGGCGCCCGTCTGGCGTTGCGAAAATATCCGAAACAAACCCGCAACGTGCGCGCCGGACAGATGCTCGATGTGCCGGCGGGCGCGACCACGTTAAGCGAGCCCGTCAACATCGACGCCAATCAAGTCATGAAAACGCATCCGCTCATCGTCGGTTTTCCGCCATTGCCCAGCCAGGGTGTGATCACGGCGGGCAAGCCGAACGAGCCGGTCTATCAAGGACAGCAAGTTGGTCCCGGTGCACCTTCCGGTGGAATCGGGCTGGGTGGCTTTCCCATTCCAGTAGGCGTCTTCGGGGGTGGCGGAACACGTGGCGGCGGCAACGTCGGGACCGTCGGCGGCACCCCAGGAAAAGGCGGACAAAACAGCGTGAAAGGACAAAAAGCTCCGTCGCGGCTCAAGGCGACCCCCAGCCCAACGCCCGGAATTCAGTAACCACTCGTTAGGCAGATTCGTCGGTTATTTTGCTGTCAAAACGCGCGCGCCGGGCATTGCTAGGCGGCGGCATGTTTGAACTTCGCGCGGCCTGCATCGGGTTTTTCTTTGCCAAGAGGCACGCGCTTAGCTCATACTCTTCTCTCGATGGTTCGCGCGAATTGTCGGGAGCGGTTCACCGCATCCGATTTTGATTTTGTCGTGCGCACTTTGGCCCGCTCGCCCACCGATCAAGTCTCGTTAGTCGATTTGCTGAGCGACCAGGCAACGCGCGATACCGTGCTTGATAATCCGCGCCTGATCGATGCGATTCTTTCCAACGCCGGTCATCTCTCGATCTCCTCGCACTTTTATTTTTACGTGCTCGCGCGGCATGTTTTGCGGCAGGCGGGAATCAACGATCGCAAGCTGTGCGATTATGTCGGGTCGTTGCTCGAAACTTTTTCGCGCATGAATGATTTGCGCGCACCGCATCTCGTGGACGAACGCGGCCG
>JALZAX010000126.1 GCA_030948055.1 Verrucomicrobiota bacterium
TTTGGTTACTTCAGTTTCGAAATTGTTTTCGTCGAGTGTGACAGTCCCTGAGTTATCCATAGTTAGGAACTAAGATAGTTCCAAATCTGGATAAGCAAAGTGACGGCGGAAATTCCGAAGATGATCCAGCAGACCGGCCTCGGAATCGTGTCGAGCATGTTGAAGATGTCGGTCAGCGAAGTCTTCTCGACTGCGTCGGCGGACGCCGCGGTGACTTTGACTGGCGCGGTGTAAACTTTCGGCTCGGGCGCGGCCATGAGCGGCTGCGTTTTCGTCATCTTCACTGTCGGCGCGCGTGGAGCGGTCGGCTCGGGCAAGATGTTGATGCGCGCGGTTTCTTTTTTTGGTCCTGCTTGCGTGGCCGAACCCGGATAATTTAAAGGCGCGGCAGAAACAGCGCGGGGCGGCGGCGGCAAAACTCGCGGCCGCGGCGGCATCGGAGGTGTCGGTGTGGGAAGAGCGCTCGAGACTGCTGGCTGTGGTGGTTGCGCAATCGGCGCGGGTGTCACGGCCGGCGGTGGCGCAACGCTCGACGGAGGCGGCGCAGCTGGCGATGCACTCGGGACACTTGGCCTAACGAATGATGGCGGAGGTGGCGGAGCAGGTCTCGCGGCGCCAGAGGGAGGCGGCACGGGCGGCTTCGGCGTCAGGGTTGGCGGACGAAGCGCGGTGCTCGATGGCGTGGGAATCGGTGGCCGTGCCATCGGCGGCGGCGGGACCGGTCTCGAGGAGGGCGGCGGAACCGGCGGCATGGCGCGGCGCGGTGCTTCCGGCATGGTGCCGTTGGCCGGAGGACGCGCGGGCAAATTAATTCGAACAGTATCGGACTGCTCCGCTTTTCCCATCGGCGTCTTGGCGGGCGGCGGAGGTAGAGTGATCCGAACGGTCTCTTTTTTTGGTTCGTTCGGTTCGCTCATCGCCACGAGAATTGCGAACTAAAACTTTGCTGAAACGGGTGGCTTTGTCACTCGCTAACTTGTTGAAGCGTTCACAAAATTGTCCGCTTCCGTCCCTTGCGCCGCTGTGCCAAATCTAGGCGAGCAAGTCGTAGCCGCGGCTGCCGCTAATTTTGCGCGTGATGAATTCGCCGACTGGAGACGGTTCCGACAAAATCACGGCGGCATCAACGTCGGGGGCATCGGCTTCCGACCGCGCGACGTGCGGTTGATCGACGAGCAGTTTCAGCTCTTTCCCGACAAGCGATTGCGCGATTTCGCGAGCGATCTTCTGTTGCAGCGACATGGCACGACGATAACGCGCGTTCTTTGTGCGCAGGGCGATCTGCTCCGGCATTTTGGCGGCGCGCGAACCTTTTTCCTGCGAGTATTTGAAGACACCGAGTCGTTCGAAACGGGCGCGGTCGATGAAATCGAGCAAGGTTTCAAATTCCGCTTCCGTTTCGCCGGGAAATCCGACGATGAATGTCGTCCGCAAGGCCACACCGGGAATGCCTGCGCGCAAGCGCCTAACGAGTTGTTCGATGTGTTCCCGACCGGTTTCGCGCCGCATGCGGCCCAGCATCGCTTCATCGATATGCTGTAATGGCATATCGATGTAACGCGCGACCTTGTCGCATTCCGCGATGGTCTGAATCAATTCGTCGCTCCAATGCGCCGGATGGGTGTAGAGCAAACGCACCCAAAATTCTCCCGGCACTTTCTGAATCTCGCGCAAAAGCGCGGACAAGGTGGGCCCGCGCGATGAATCGACCGGCTGGCGCGGCCCCGCTTTTTCTTCCCACAGATCCATCCCGTAATAGGTGGTGTCCTGGCTGATGAGATTAATTTCCTTCACGCCTTCCGCGACGAGCGCGCGCACTTCCGCGAGCACCGAGGCGGGCGAGCGGCTGCGATGGCGTCCGCGCATTTGCGGAATGACGCAGAAACTGCACGGATGATTGCAGCCTTCGGCGATTTTCAAATACGCGCTGTGTGCCGGCGTGAGACGAAAACGCGGTGTGTCGTAATTCGGAACATAAGTCGGACGCGGCGTGACCAGGTCGCGCGTTTCTTCATTGCGCAAAACGCGCTGCGCAATCGCGCCGAGATCTTTCACCTGATCGAGTCCGATGAAGGCATCAACTTCCGGAAGTTGCTCGCGCAATTCCTGCGAGAAACGCTGCGACATGCAGCCGCTCACGATCAATTTTTGGCCGGCACGTTTCGTTAGACCGCGCTGTTGATGCGCATCGAGAATCGCCTCGATTGATTCTTCTTTCGCGGAATCGATGAAGGCGCAGGTGTTAATTACAAGCACATCGGCGTCGGTCGCATCGGCGGTGATCTGCATGCCGTATTGCAAAACGCTCCCGAGCATGATCTCGGCGTCGACGAGATTTTTCGCGCAACCGAGGCTGATCATGCCGACCTTCGGCGCTTCTACTCCTTGCGCTGGCACGATCTTATTCCAGCCGAACGTCCGTATCGCCGCGCGCGACGATCTTTCCGTTCTTGCGAATCTCGATATCAGCCGGGTCGAGTACTTTCACGGCGATGTGTTTGCCGCGCAGTTGCACCGGCGCACTCACGTCGAGCCAGCGTTCGAAGGACGAACGGCCGCTCTCGGTATCGAGCGTTACGCGAACGAAGGTCTTCTTCAGCGGACGAATATCGAAACGGTTCGCAGCTGTCGGTGATGAAGAAGGAGACATCGAGGCCATGGCCGCCTTTGCTTTTGCGAGATCGGCGGGATTGACCGGCTCGGCCCGGCGCACTTCCGTTTCGGCTTCCTCCGGCGTCGCTTGTGCAACGGCCGTGGCTTGCGGAGTTGTCACCGGAGGAGGCGTAGAAATCGGAGTCGGAATTGGTGTCGCGACCGCAACCGTCGGCGCAGTAGGTGCCGGCGTGTTATCAGCCGCTAAGGCGCGCGGAGCGACGATCGTACTGGCCATCGACGGCATCGGTGCCGCAGTGACGCTGGCCGCGGCCAGCGCTTGCGCATCGCGCTGGCTGGGCGAAATGCGACGCAGGTTCATCATGAATTTCAGCACCGTAAAACCAACCACGAGGACGATCAGACCGATAACGAGCGGAAGCAGTGAGCTCTTGCTCCCGGAAGCCGCACGACGCGGAACAACTTCCACACGACGCGGAGGCGGCGCGGGGTTGTCTTGTAAATAAGAGTAACCATCAACGGTCACCGCGTCGGAAGTTTCAAAAGCTTCCAGATAGGGCGTGACATCGACGTTGAGAAATTTGCCGTAGATGAGCAAAAAACCTTTGGCGTAGGCGAGGCTGGGAAATTTCGAAAAATCTTCTGCTTCCAGTTCGGCCAATTTCGACGGACGGATCTTCGTCATCCGCGCCGCTTCTTCGAGCGTGAGATTACGGGCGGTGCGCGCCTTTTGAAATTTTTCGCCGAGACCTTCCATGAAATTCGTTTTGTCCCGGTTAGACCGCGGCGTCGAGGTCGACCAGAATCTCGCGCGGCTTCGCGCCCTCGCCGGGACCTAAAATCCCGCGTTGCTCCAGAATGTCAACGATGCGCGCGGCGCGCGTGTAGCCGAGTCGCAGACGGCGTTGCAATAACGAAGTCGAAGCGCGTTTTTCCTGCCGAATAATTTCGAGACATTTCTCCACTAATTCTTCGTCTTCCTCGGTCACATCTTCTTCCGGCGGCGCAGTCGATTGTAATTTTTCGTGCATCGCCAAATCGAATGCCGGCGGACTTTGCGCGGAGACGAACTCGACCAGACGATGAATTTCTTCGTCGGTCACCAGCACGCCTTGCGCGCGAATGAGCCGCGAAGTGCTCGGCGGCAAATACAACATATCGCCCTGCCCCAACAAACGATCGGCGCCGTTCTCATCGAGAATAACGCGGCTGTCGATTTTCGATGCGACCTGAAACGCGATGCGGCTGGGAATGTTCGCTTTGATCACACCGGTGATGACATCAGCGCGGGGCGTTTGCGTGGCGACAATGAGATGAATACCGGCAGCACGCGCCATTTGCGTGATGCGCGCGATCGCACTTTCCACGTCGGCCGGCGCGGTCTGCATCAGATCCGCTAGCTCGTCGATGATCATGACGATATACGGCATCTTGTCGGGAATGATTTCGTGATCGCGGAGATTGGAGGGACGCGCGCTGTCGCGTCCATTTTCCTCTGGACCGGACGGCGCCGGTCCCTCCAGATCCAATTCTTTCTGCGTTTTTTTCGGCGGTCGCCCGTTGAAGCTGGTGATGTTGCGCACGCCGACTTGCGCGAAAACACGATAACGTTTTTCCATTTCATCAATCACCCAGCGCAGCGCGAGTAACACTTTTTTCGGATCGGTCACCACTGGAATGACGAGATGCGGCAGCGTGTTATACATCTGCATCTCGACCACTTTTGGATCGATCATGATGAAGCGCAGTTCCTCCGGCGTAAAACGGTAGAGCATGCTGGCGATGAGCGCGTTGATGCAGACGCTCTTGCCACTGCCGGTCGTGCCCGCGACTAACAAGTGCGGCATTTGCGCGAGATCGGCGATGATGGTTTTTCCGTAAACGTCTTTGCCCAGCGCGATCGGAAGTTTCGCTTTCGTCTCGATCCAATCCTGCGACTGCATTAATTCACGCAGCGTCACTTTCACTTTGCGACTATTAGCCAGCTCGATCCCGACGGTGTCTTTGCCGGGAATGGGCGCGAGAATATTGATGCGTTCTGCGCGAGTCGCGCGCGCGAGATCGCGCTCCAAACTCACGATCTTGTCCACGCGCACGCCTTTGGCCGGATAAACTTCGTAACGAGTGATCGTCGGACCTTTTGTGATATCGCCGGCGGCGACTTGAATTCCGAACTGTCCCAGCGTGTCGATCAACGTTTGCTGAATCAGCTCCAGCTCTGCAGGATCGGCGGCGACGCGGCCTTCCACGTCGTGCTCATCGAGAAGATCGAAACCGGGTAGGGTATAATGTTCCGCGTCCCAATTTGGATTCGTTAGACCGGGCAGCGTTTTGCTTCCCGATTTCTTTTCGCCGGCGCGCAACTCGGCCAGCGATGGTTTTTTGCGCGCGGGCGACTGCTCGTTAGGCAAGGCGGTCGTATCGACCACTTTTGGTTTTGGACGGTTCGTTAATTCCTCCGGCAATCCATCGATCACCGGCGCGCCTAATTTCTTCAAACGTTTCTCCACCAGGCGCTGCTGTTTCTCTTTCTCCTTCTTTTCGAGATCGAGCCGCGTGCGCACATCCGCGCCGCGCAAACGCCGTTCCCGTTGCCATTCGCCCAAGCGCTGCAGGCTACGCCGCGTACCCGCGACCGTTTGCCTAACGAGATGTATCGGGCGCAGCCCGGTCATGAGAATGATGCTCGTGAGGTAAAGTCCGGTGAGCAAAATCATCGAGCCGACGTGGCCCATCAGGCGCTCGAGAAAAGTCCGTCCGGTGTAATAACCGATCAACCCGCCGGGGCCCTGGATGTTGAAAGCGGAATGCCAGTCGCGCAAAAAGCGCGTTTGCAAGTGCAGCAAGCACGCGCCGGAAATGATAAAGAGCGCGATCCAACCCGCGCGTTTCGTGACACGCAGCTGCGCATGAAATAATTTCGCCGCGCCGAAACCTAACAAAACGACCGCGAGCAGATACGACGCGGCTCCAATCATGAAGTAACAAAAACCGGCCACGATCGCGCCGAGCGGCCCGATGAAATTCTGCGCGGGCGAATTCGGCGAGGAGACTTTGCTAAACCAGACCCACGAAGGCAGGTCCTTTGGGTTATAGGAAATCAGCGCGAGGAAAAGAAGGGTACCGCCGCCCAAAAGGACGAGAGCGAAGACCTCATTCCATGCGGTGTTTTTTACCGAGCGCGCCACGGCCGCAACATTAGCACATGCGTTTCGCTTGTGAATCCAATGCGACAGCGCGAATCCGTTCGAACTTAACTCGAAGAGCGGCGTCCGTTTTCGACCGTGATTCCCGCATTGGAAGAGTAAGGGAGTATTCCATCCCGGTTCCAATCATCGACTTCAACTACCCGTCCTATGAAAGTGTTACTTGGCTTCGCTCAACTCCTCCTACCCGTTTTTGTTTGCCCGTTCGCGGCGTTCGCTCTAGCCCCCGGGAGCGTGGATACGAGCTTTGATCCCGGGAGCGGCGCCAATAGCACTGTTTTCGCTGTTACCCCGCAAAGCGACGGCAAAATTCTGATCGGCGGCGCCTACAGCCAGGTGAATGGCATCGCACGCAGCAGGATCGCCCGACTGAATATCGATGGGAGCGTGGACATGACCTTTGATCCTGGGAGCGGCACCAATAGCTGGGTCTTCTCTATCGCGACGCAAACCGACGGCAAGGTGGTCATCGGCGGCTGGTTTACTCAGATCAATGGCGTGACGCGAAATTTCATCGCCCGGCTTAATGCCAATGGCAGCGTCGATATGAGCTTCGATCCCGGCAGTGGCGCGAATCAGCGCGTTTACGCCGTTGCTGTTCAAACCGACGGCAAGATCGTGATCGGAGGAGTTTTCACTCAAATAGACGGCGTCGCGCGCGGTAACATCGCGCGGCTCAATGCCAACGGCAGTTTGGACACAAGCTTTGATCCTGGTACCGGCGCGAACAACGAAGTCCGCGCCCTTGCCATACAGAATGACGGCAAGGTTGTTATCGCCGGTAGCTTCAATCAGGTGAACGGCGTGACACGCGCCAACGTTGCCCGGCTCGATCCCAACGGCAGCGTCGATATGAGTTTTGACCCTGGCAGTGGCGCGAACAGCTATGTTAGCGCTCTGGCCCTTCAATCCGACGGCAAGGTTGTCATTAGTGGCAACTTTATCCAGATCGACGGGATGAACCGCAGCCACATCGGCCGGCTCAATCCGAACGGCGGCGTCGATACCAGTTTCGATCCGGGCACAGGTGCGAACGCCATTGTTTACGCCGTGGCTGTGCAAGCTAGCGGCAAGGTCGGTAGTGGTACAGTTACTGTACCACTACCGCAAGGTCGTGCTCGGGGGCGAGTTTATCCAGGTCAACGGAGTAACGCGCGACCGTATCGCCCAGCTTAACACCGATGGCAGCGTGGACCTCGGCTTCGATCCTGGGAGCGGCGCGAACGCCTTCGTCTCCACCATTTCCGTCCCGCCCGGCAAGGTTGTTATTGGAGGTGGCTTCAACCAGGTCAATGGAATCACCCGCAGTTGCATCGCCCGCTTGGTGGGGACGCCCGAGGTGCGAATTCTCTCGTTCGCAAAAAACGGCGGCACGATCGTTTTACAGGGTTTGGGAGTTCCCTCTGCGGCGCACAAAATCCAGGCGACAGATGATCTTTCCCAGCCCTTTGATCCA
>JALZAX010000127.1 GCA_030948055.1 Verrucomicrobiota bacterium
CTTCGTCGATCTCGATTTCCGTTTTCTGCAGCAGCGCGATCGCGATCTCGATCAGCTCAGTGATTGAGCGGTGCGCCCCACACGTTTTGGGGAAGGCCAGGCGGTCGATCGCGCCATTGCCGCCGACACACGGCACACGACAGAGCAAAGCATCGCCCGCCACCTGTCCGGGAACGAAACTGGTATCGAGTTGGAAAACAATTTTGTGCGCCGCGACTACGCGGAGATAACTCACGTAATCTGTTCCGCGTTTCAGCACGACCAATCGATCACTCGTTAGGCCAATTTCTTCCAACAGTCGCTCGCCTTTTCGACCGTCGAAGTTATAAACAGTCACCTTCTCGCCGGTGGCGTCGCTGATCCGCCGCGCGGCCATGAGCCCGGCGAGATGATTGCGCGAGGGCACGTCCCACTCGCGCGTGCCGACAAAAATCCCGCGCCTCTTCTCGTTAGGCTGAGCAAAATTCCAGCGTACATCGTGCAACGGATATGGCGTCGGGATGAACTCCGAGATGATTCGTCCACTGCCACTCGCTCGATAAAAATCAGCCGCTTCAGGTGTTGCCCCGATACAGGCATCCGCCTGCGACAGCATGCGCTTGAAACGCGCTAGTCGACTGGCGTCGCGCATTTGCTCGGCAATTTGATGGAGGCCGGTTTCCTTTAGGGAAATCGCCACGGTCATGCCGGCTTTCTTGAGAAAATTCAGGGCCCGTTCCGACTCTTTAAAATCGCCGCGCAGCAAGAGCAGCACAGGGTCCTTCGCCAGGACCACGTGCTTTACGTCGCGGAAAAAACTCCCGCCGGTGCAGGCGGCATAAGCATGAAAATTCACCGGGGCATGCGCGTTCGGATCGACCGCTGCGCGCTCGATGAAATGTTGCTCGGGATCGCGCCCGCCCGGATTCAAAACGTTCAGACGAAACATGCGCAACGACTCGTTAGGCCCCGCCCCGCGGCGGTGTCGTCACTGGCTCGGCGCGCGGAATTCTCGTCGGGCCGACCGGTTGCGCACGCAGGACCGGCTCGGCTCGTCGCACCGGTTCGTCCGTTGACTGCTCGTTAGGCTCCGTCACCGGTTTGGCACGTAAAACTGGTTCCTCTTCCACCGCTTCTGCCTTTGGCGCCGGAGTGACTGGAAGTGCGGCCTTCACTTCCGAGTCGGATTGCTCACTTGGCTTGGGCGGCTTCACGGTAGATTTGATCGCGTTATACGGATCGTTGTCCGCCAATAAAGTCGGACCTTTCACCGCGACCGCCTGCACCTGCGCAGTATCGACGGCGAGAGAGGCGCGCGGGACGCCCGCATCCGGCAGATCATGCGCAATGCGGGTGCGCACATCGCCATGCACGTCGCAAGGATCGGTCGGCATTTGTTCCTTTGTGGCCAGTTCGCGATAGACATCTTCCTTGGGACACTTATCGGTCGCGAGGAATCCGGACTTCGCACAAATTTCGACCGTCTCGAGATTCACCGGCTTCGTAATTTCTTTCGGCGGATAATGCGTGAGCGAGGCGTTCATAATATCGACCCACACCGGCATGGCGATTTCGCGACCGAAGGCCCCGCGAAAAATTTTCTGCGGCTTATCGAAACCTGCACGCACCGCACAGGTGATTGCGTTGTCGTAGCCAACAAAAAGCGCTTCGGTGAAATCGTAGGCGGTCCCGGTTTTCCCCGCAGCGGGAAACTCCTTCAGGCCTAACGACTGCCGGGCGGCCGCCCCGGTCCCAGTGTGAAGGGCATCGACCAGACAAGAGTGCACTTCGTAAGCGGCTTCCGGTTTCATGACTGGCTGGCGCGTTTTTTTTCCGGATTGCCAAACGACTTTGCCGGTCTTCTCTTCGATCCGCTCTAATATATAAGGGGCGTTCGGCCGCGTGCCATTGCCGGGGAAGCTGGTGTAGGCGAGAGCCAGCTCGGCCAGCGTAACTTCGCTGCTGCCGAGAAATGTCGCGGGGAAAGGACGGAGCGCCGATCTGATTCCACCCGCTTTGCATAACTGCAAAACCGAATCCACACCGCTCTGCAATCCGATGCGGACGGTCGCGCCGTTTTTCGATTTCGCGAGCGCCTGCCGCGCTGTCATCGGACCTTCGTAACGGTTGTCGGGATTTTCCGGTCCCCATTCGCCGAGGATACCGGTGGTGCCGCCAATCATGACCACGCGGTTATCGAGCGCTGAATCTTCCACGACCGTGCCGGGATAAAGTCCTTTCTCGAATGCCGCTGCGAAGACGAAAGGCGTGAAGGCCGTACCCGCCGGCCGGCGCGCCTGCAGTGCGCGATCGAATTGGTTGTGTTCGAAATCGCGGCCACCGATGAGCACGAGAATTCCGCCGGTCTGGTTATCCAGCGCAATGACGGCTCCTTGCAAATATTCCGGCGCCGCATTTGGATTGATCGTCCCAGCTTTTTTCGCAACCCGAAAACGCGCCGCGTAGGCTTCGTAGGTTTCGTGATTGTAACCAGGCGTCTGCTCGACGCGGTCGAGGTTCGCCTTCAAAGAATCTTCCGCCACTTTTTGCAGATCGGCGTCAATCGTCGCGCGAATGCGAAAGCCTTCATTCATCGCGCGGTCCCAGCCGACCGCCGCGATGACCTGCTGTCGGATGTATTCAACCGCGTAGGTCTGGCCTTGCGCACTTTGCCGGCTGCCGATGACGACATCTTCCGCCTGCGCCGCCGCACATTTTTCCGCGCTGATAAAACCGAGATCGCGCATGCGTCCGAGCGCGACGTTGCGCGAATCCTTTGCCGCTTCTTTATCGCTCCACGGCGAAAGACGATTCGGGCTCTTGATCAAGCCCGCGAGCGTGGCGGATTCCGCCAGGGTCATTTCGCGCGCTGGTTTTCCGAAGTAGCCGCGCGCGGCCGCTTCCGCGCCGTAGAGTCCACCGCCGAAATAAATCCGGTTGAGATACAACTCCATGATCTTCTGTTTCCCGAAACTTTCTTCGATGCGTCGCGCGAGAAAAATTTCGACGAGCTTGCGGCGAAAAGTGCGTTCCTTCAGTTGAAAAGTATTACGCGCCAGCTGTTGCGTAATGGTGCTGGCGCCTTGCTTGACGTGACCGGCGGTGAAATTTTTTAGCGACGCGCGCAGGATGCCGAAGAAATCGTAACCGCCGTGCTGGTAAAACTTGTTGTCTTCCATCGAGACGACGGCGTTGACCAGATCACGCGGCAGTTGGTCATACGGAACGGTCTCCCGGTTCTCGACGTAGATCTGCCCGAAGATCTTGTCGTTACGATCGACAATCACGCTGGCCGATTCCATTTGCTCGAGCTGCTTGAGATCGAAGGCCTCGGCCTGGCGACTCATGTCGGCCGCGAGGATCGACCAATAAATCGCGACGCCGGTGATGATCGCGGCCGCGATCGTGATCGGCACATAAAAGATCGGCCGCGTATACCAGGGCGGTATGTAACGCTCGACCCAGCGCTGTCGTTGAGGGAAAGAAACTGGCATGCTGAGAAGGCTCCGTGGAACTTAGGTGGAACTTTCACGAAATCCAACCATGCCCACCGGTAGTCCAGAACTGATCGCATTTATTAGCGAAAGGATACGCGCGGGCGGACCGGTCAGTTTCGCCTGGTTCATGGAACAGGCGCTCTATCATCCGACGCACGGCTATTACAGTTCGGGTCGGGCGCAAATCGGGCGGGCAGGCGATTATTTTAGCAATGTCAGCGTCGGTCCACTTTTCGGTCGGTTGATGGCGGCGCAGTTCGCCGAGATGTGGGAAAAACTGGGACGGCCTAACGAGTTCAAGATCGTCGAACAAGGCGCGCATGAAGGTGCGTTTGCGCGCGATGTTCTGGAAGCGCTCCGTGATTCGCGTCCGGGATTTTTCGAGCAACTTCGTTACGCCATTGTCGAACCATTTTCCATTTTGCAGTCACGCCAGATGGCAGCGCTCAAGGGATTTCGCGACAAAGTCGAATGGACTGAATCGCTCAATGAAACGCCACCATTCCGCGGCGTGCATTTTTCGAATGAGTTGATCGACGCGGTGCCAGTTCATCTCTTGAAGTGGACAGGGAAAGAATGGCTGGAACAGCACGTCGCTGAGAAGGAAGCCGCTTTCACCCTCGTAGATTTGCCGCTGAGTGGCGACGAGCTGCGCCAACACACGCAGCTGATCCCCCTGCCTTTGCCCGACGAATATGAAACCGAAATCAACCTCGAAGCCCTCCACTGGATGGGCGCTTTATCGTCGAAACTCGAAGCCGGTTTCGTAGTCGTGGTCGATTACGGACAGCCGCGAGAGGAATTCTTCGCACCGCATCGCCACCGCGGAACACTACAATGCTACGCGAACCATCGCGTGCTTGCCTCGCCCCTAGAACAGATCGGGCAAGCCGACATCACCGCCCATGTCGAATGGACTTCGTTGCTGGAACGCGCGGAAGCTCGCGGCTTAACGAGTGCTGGATTTGCCGACCAACACCATTTCATTACCGGTTTGCTCGACGAGTCATCTGTGGCCGACGCGAAAAGTAGGCGCGCTTTGCACACACTCATGCATCCCGAATTTCTCGGAATGAAGTTTCAGTATCTCGTTCTGGCGAAGAACGTCGAACAAGCCTCGGCGCTTTCCGGTTTGCGTTTCGCCCGACCTCGACCGTGAAACATTAATCGGTTACTTTGTTGATTACCGTCCTGGGCTCACGGCTTCTCTCACGTGATTTTCTTAACGAGCGCTTCGAAGCGCGCATCGCGGTCTTCATAACTTTGCTCGAGCCATCGCATCGCTTCCTTCTTGTCGCTTATGCGCGCGCTGTCCTTTATCTAAGCTTGAACGCGATGGCAGTAACATCGCGCCGATAAAAGTAGATCCGTTGTTATACCCACTGCACGGCGGCAAAGTAAGCATTGTCCGGGTCGTTGCTTAGGTTATCGAAAGGTAGAACCGCAATCGACTTGTTAGGAATCGACTCGGTAGCTACGGAAGTAGCCGTCTTTAACTGCGAAGGTCGCATCAGGTGGAAGACGAATAACCCCGCCGCGATGACTAATAGCACCGCAGTTATGGCGACAAGCTTGCGACCGGTCCTATGTGCGATCGATTTCTTAGGTTCTACCTCGGATTCGCGTTTAAGCCCTTCCGGCGTGATCTCAAAAGCCCATGATACAACCATCGCGACGGGAAACCCAAGGATCAGGAGCAGGACGACCAGGCGCACTGCCCAGTTAGGTACTTCGAAAAAAGGGAATACCTGCGTGGCGATTTGAATGATCAGCCATGAGACAACCGCATAAGCTACCGCGACCTTGTAGACATTGCGCCGCTTGAGCTCGGCAAGGAAGTTGCGTGGGTCCATCTACTTGGCGAAAGATTCCCAGAAAGCTCGTATCCCGTCAATGCGGCCTGTAACGGCGCGCGCTCGATTAGCCCTGGCTTTTGGCCAAAAAGGCTAGTTTGAACCAGTCGTGGGCGCTGGCCCTTCCGAAACCGGCGCCGTTTCAAGTCCACGACGCTTCAAAAGCGGCTCAATGTAAGGATCGCGTCCGACCATGTTGCGGAACAGGTTCAAGGCTTCATCGCTCCCGCCGCGCGAGAGGAGCGTTGCACGGAAGCGATCCCCATTTGCTCGTGTTAGACCGCCGTGTGCCTTGAACCATTCGACCGTATCGGCGTCGAGCACTTCGCTCCAGATGTAGGAGTAATAGCCCGCCGAGTAACCGCCGGAAAAGGTATGCGAAAAATAGCAGCTGCGATAACGTGGCGGGACATCGGCCAGATCGACACCGGCCTTCTTCAAGGCTTCAGCTTCAAAGCCTAACGTGTCGTTAGGTACTTCTTCCGGCTTCAATTGATGCCAGGCCTGGTCGAGTAACGTCGCCGAAAGATATTCAGTCGTTCGGAAGCCCTGGTTAAAATTTTCCGCTGCCGCGACCTTATCAAGTAACGCTGTTGGCATTGGTTCGCCGGTTTTGTAATGCTTGGCGTAGTTCTTCAAGATCTCCGGCCAATCCCGCCACATCTCATTTACCTGCGAGGGATACTCGACAAAGTCGCGCGGCACACTTGCGCCGCTGAAGCGCGGGTAGGTCACGTTGGAAAACATGCCATGCAAGGCATGACCAAACTCATGAAAGGCTGTGCGCACTTCGTCCCAGGTCAGTAAGGTAGGTTCACCGTCCGGTGGTTTGGGAATGTTGAGATGGTTAGCTACTACGGTCTTTGTGCCTAACAACTTATTCTGACCTACATAAGCGCTAGCCCAGGCGCCACCGCGCTTGGAAGGCCGCGCATAGTAGTCAGCCATGAAGATAGCCAGTGGCGTTCCATCGGCGTTGAACACTTCAAAAACGCGCACATCTGGCAGATAGGTCGGCAGGTCTTTGCGTTCCTTAAAGGTGATGCCGTATTCCTTGGTCGCGGCATAGAAGACGCCGTCGATTAAGACGTGATTCAATTCAAAATAAGGACGGAGCTGCGACTCATCGAAATCGTATTTCGCCTTGCGCACCTGCTCGGAATAGAAGTCCCAATCCCACGGCGCTAGCTGAAAACCGCCCCCTTGTTGGTCGATCACTTCCTGCATGGCGGCGATTTCTTTTTTCGCATTTGCCACCGCCGGCGGCGTGATCTCAGCCAGCATCTTGTTCACCGTTCCGACATTACCGGCAGTTTGATCTTCCAACTGGTAAGCAGCGTGATTGGCGTAACCAAGTAACGTGGCACGTTCTGCACGCAGTTTCGCGATTCTCGAAACCACTTCCTTATTGTCGAATTCGCCACCGTGACTGTTGCGGGCCAGTGAAGTCTCCATGATCCGCTGACGGAGGGCGCGATTCTTCAGCGACTTTAACGGCGCCTGGTTGGTGGTGTTTTGCAAGCGAATCGCGAACTTCCCTTCCTTCCCTTCCTCTTTCGCGGCTTTGGCCGCTGCGTCGATTTCCGCCTTGGTCAAACCATCCAATTCTTCGGCGCTATCGACAATAATAGAGTCGGCATTTTTTTCCTTGAGCACGTTCTGCTCGAAGGTCGTCTGCAGTTTCGCGATCTCCTGATTCATCTCCTTCAGCTTCGCCTTGTCCGCGTCGTTGAGCTTCGCCCCTGCGCGCACGAAATCTTTGTAGTAACGCTCGAGCAGAAACTTCGATTCAGTATCCAGCCCCAGTTTCTCGCGCTGATCGTAAAGACTTTGTATGCGCGCGAAGAGCGGCCCATTCAACCGAATCGCGTCCTGATGGGCCGACAATTTGGGAGACAAATCCTTGTCGATCTTTTGCATCTCCGGATTGGT
>JALZAX010000128.1 GCA_030948055.1 Verrucomicrobiota bacterium
GCACCGTGGGTTCATATCTCGGGGCCGCGATAACGTATTGGGTTTCGCGTTCCGTCGGCCGGCCATTGGTGCGGCGTTACGGGAAATACTTTTTTGTGAGCGCCGAAAAGCTCGAGCGCGCGGAAGCCTGGTTGGCGCGCTATGAAGCGGGGGGAGTTTTTTTTGCGCGACTGCTGCCGGTGATCCGACATTTGATCTCGATTCCCGCCGGCATCATCGAGATGCGTTTTGGAGTCTTCAGTCTGGTAACGATCGTTGGTTCGGCGTTGTGGTGCTACATCCTCGCCCTTCTCGGCGATAAGGCCTACAGGGTCCGGCCCGATCTAATTTCCAGTCCGGAAGCGATGAAGGAGTTCATCAAAAGCCAATGCGGTGGGATTATTTTGCTGATCGTCGGCTTCGCGGCCCTCTACTTCCTCGTCATGCGACTGAGCGCAAAGCCGGCGCGTCATGTCAGCTAGTTGACACAAATGTCGCACTTATGCGCTGCAGATTTGCGAAGAAGGCTGCAGCCAGATGAAACTTCCCTCGTAACAAGCTCATTTTGAACGTTGGCACTACGTTTGCTTTCAAATGGGGCAATCGTATGAAAAAGACCAACCAGATACTAAAGGCTTCGCCAAAACTTTCACTCGGTGACCTCATTCTTGCCGTTAGCTCCTGCACCAAGAGCACGAAAGAAACCGTAGCCGCCGTGGCGGATCTTCTCGGCAGTGGTCAGGTGCGCGTCGAAAACAACGGGCATTTTACTCGCGCCCGGGTCTGCTAGAGTTCGACTCGAAGAATTTCTGAAAGCGCCATGCGGGTTTACCGCGCGGCGCTTTCTTTTTGTACAATTCACTTTCCGCTCTCTGTCGCGGCTCTTATCTTCCCGCCGTGATCGACCGTTATTCCCGACCCGAGATGCGTGCGATTTGGGCCGACGAGAGGAAATTTGGAATTTGGCTCGAGATCGAAACCTTGGCTTGCGAGGCGATGGCCGACCTTGGTCAGATTCCGCGCGCCGACGCAGAGGAAATTCGGAAACGCGCGCGCTTTTCCATCCCGGAAATCGCCGAAATAGAAAAGCGAACGAATCACGATGTCATCGCATTTCTCGAAAACGTAGCTGCATCTGTCGGGCCGGCGGCGCGATGGATGCACCAGGGATTAACGTCATCTGACATTCTCGACACCACCCTCGCGGTTCAATTAACAGAAGCGTCGCGAATTTTGGCGGAAGATTTGAAGCAGCTCCGCGGAGTCGTCGCGAAACGCGCACGCGAATTCAAAATGACGCCGATGATTGGCCGCAGTCACGGCATTCACGCCGAGCCAATCACCTTCGGATTAAAATTGGCGCTTATGTTTGATGAATTCGGCCGCGCCGAAGAGCGGCTCGCACAAACGACCGAACGCGTGCGTGTCGGTAAGTTGAGCGGTGCTGTTGGAACGCACACGCACTTGGATCCGGAAATTGAGCGCTCGGTTTGCGAGAAACTGGGACTCGAGCCCGCGACGCTCTCCACCCAAATTGTCCAACGCGATCGGCACGCAGAATTTTGCACGACACTCGCCCTCGTCGCTTCGAGCATCGATCGCTGGGCGACTGAGTTCCGGCATCTGCAACGGACGGAAGTTTTGGAAGTCGAAGAATTTTTCGGCGAAGGCCAAAAGGGCAGTTCGGCGATGCCGCATAAACGAAACCCAATCACCGGCGAGCGATTGAGCGGTCTGGCGCGAGTCATTCGCGGTTATGCGGTGACGGCGTTGGAAAACGTCGCCCTTTGGCACGAACGCGACATCAGCCATTCCAGCGCGGAACGCATCATCCTTCCCGACGGGTGCACCTTGCTCGATTACATGTTGGTGAAGCTGCGCGAACTCGTCGACGGGTTGCAGGTTTATCCCGAACAAATGCAGCGAAATCTGGAGCGAACGAAGGGTCTCTATTGCAGCCAGTCGGTCCTCCTGGCATTAACTGCCGCCGGCGCCGAACGGAAATCAGCCTACGAAGCAGTGCAGCGCGCCGCGATGCGAACTTGGAAAGGCGATCGGTCGTTTGCCGAGAATGCGAAGGCGGAACCGGAAATCACAAAACTTCTGCCGCCAGAAAAAATCGACGCGCTTTGTTCGGTCGATGCCCACTTCCGTCACATGGATTCGACTTTCCGCGCGCTGGGACTCGATTAAGTCGGCTGTTGACACGCCGCCAAACGAACTTCACGGATGGCGCCATCAGAGGTCAGCGATATTGTGGTAATCGTGAAAGTGGCGCCGATGTAAATCGCTTGCGGCAAAAGCGTCGCGCGCATTCGTTTATCGCGCAGTTTTAGAACCAGATGATCGACACTGAAGTCCGGCGATAATTCGACGCGTGCCAGTTCGAAAAGTCCGAGAAGTTCCAGTCGAATGGGCGCGGATGTCGGGGTGAGCTGAACAGTATTTGCATCAGCAGCCGGCAAGAGTTCCACGCCGTCAATAGTGAATTGATAGCGGGTCGCCTGGTGGTCCTGCGCCTCGGGCGCCGGCGCGATTCGAATGATATCGAGCGCATCCTCGCGATTGAGTTGCACCTGCAACAGACGAAACGGTTTCTCGTGTTGCGAGGATGACTGCGGATGAGCATGAAGAGAGACACTTGATGAAAACGGACGGGCGCGAATTTCCATCACGCGAAGTTGCGACGAAAGATCAATCGCCAAAACTTCCAGCGGGATCCCTAGCACGACTGCATTCGTGCGCGCCTGCGGAATTCCCGCGCAGATTTCCGACGAGCGGGAAGAAGTCACGATAACTTCCGGCTCGCTGGAAACAATCTTGATCGAAGCCTTCGAAGCTTCTGTCGCCTCTTCGATTTCCGTTTCGGTTGAGGGCGATGGATCGAGAATGGATGCGGGAATATGTTCCTCAGCTAGACCAGCGACTGAGGACGAATGATGAGGTTTGTGTGAATTGCTGTGGCCGTTTCGGGAGGGAAGAGGTTCATCCTTGGGCGGCGCCAATACTTCAACAGGTGCCGGCGGAATCTTTGTCTTTTTCGCAAACGGCGCGCGCAGTTTCGGCAGCTCGCGCAGCGTTTGCTCGACCAAACCAACCAGCGTTGCGGAGAGAAATGGTTTCTCGATTCTCGCGACGACATTTTCGAAACGCTCCGACACCGAAGTCATTTCCGAAACGTGTCCAGACATCATGATCACTGGGATTCGCGCGGTCTCTTCGTTCTCTAGCAATTTTTCGCAGACGTCGGCGCCGGTGATATCTGGCAAGTCGTAATCAAGCAGGAGCAAATCTGGTTTCTCGTCCGCGGCGCGTTTCAATCCGTCGAAGCCCGACTGCGCTGTGATAATTTCGAATTCCGGGTGCGCGCTTTCGAGCATCTCTTCCACAAAAACGAGCAGCAAATCAGTATCGTCGACGACCACGATTTTTGTGGCCGGGAGCGACGGAGGACCCTCACGCTTAATCGGAGACGCAGCCGGCTCTTCCACGGCGGGCGTCTCATCCGGGATAGCTTCGATCGCGCGGCGCAAAACCGGCCCCCACGCGCCGTGGATTGTTCGTGGCGCATCAAGCGCCCGCGCACCCTCACTAAAACGTGGCGCGCGCCAACTCAACATCGTCTCTATCGCCGCTACGCCGGTCTTCCCCAAAACAGCGGCGTGAATGATCCGTCCTTCGGTAAAATGAATTTCACCACTGCGCCCGCCCGCGGCTTCCACTCGCAAAACAATCGGCGCGGCGGTGATGGCGTAGAGCAGAATCATGTCGAGCAATTTTAAACTTTGCGCCGTTCCCGATTCGGTCGGAGCGGGAGCGAGCAGCGCCCCGATGACCGCGCTGAACTTTCGTAGCTCGAAAGGCTTTTTGATGAACTCGAGCGCCGGTTGAAGCGCCTGGCAGTCCTTCAATTCGTCGGCGTTTTCCGCAGCTACAATCAAGACGCGCACGTTGGGAAGGCGCGATCGTAACCGATCGAAAAATTGAATGCTGTGTAGTGGCGGCGGATCGCAGTCGATCACGAGCAGCGCTGGCTTCAATTCGTCCATCAGTGCGTCGGCCTTCGCGAGCGAGCTGACCACATGTGTCGCAAAACCGGGCGCGAATTGCTTGAGCGCTGAGCCAAAGGCAATCGCGAGCGCCTTATACTCTTCTACAAGAAGAATGCTGGCAGGTAATGTGCCGACGGGAGTTTGTGAAGACGAAGGCACTGGGGGTGGGGGAACTGCGAGGCGCGAGATTAGGGCAGCGCGCGGAATTTCCAAGCTCCGAAAACGTCGGGAGGTTGCCGCTCGAACGACGCAGCTGCGTTAGGGCTTATCGCGCAGCTATTTACTCGAATCGCAGCGCTTCGATCGGATCGAGCGAAGCTGCGCGATATGCGGGATAGAAACCGAATCCAATCCCAATTCCCGAGCAGACGATGAGGCCGGCCAGTGCCCAACCGAAAGGAAAAATCAGATCGGCCTCCAACCACATCGCGAGCAGATCGCCGCCGATCACACCGAGGAGGATGCCAAGAATCCCGCCCGCTTCCGAAATGAAAACTGCTTCGGTGAGAAATTGCCGAAGGATGTCGCGGCTGCGCGCGCCGATGGATTTGCGAATACCGATTTCTTTTGTCCGCTCAGTCACACTCACCAGCATGATGTTCATGATGCCGATACCGGCCGCGACGAGCGCGATGAGGCTAATCACAAATGCGCCGACGCGCACAACATCGGCGACGGAGGCAAACGCGCTTTTCAGTGAATCGTTCGAGTAAATCTCGAAGTCGTCACGCTGGTTTGGTTTGAGGCCGCGTGCGATACGCATCGCGCCGATCGCCTTGTCCAAAGTGCGATTGTAAGTTTCCTGAGAGAAAGACTGCGTCGCGATGTTCACCGTGCGATTGCTGCCGCCGAAATTTTCGAAAAATCGCGTAATCGGAATGACGCAGATGTCGTCCTGACTCTGGCCAAACGCGCTTCCTTTTTCCGCCATCACGCCAATGATCTCGACTGGATGTCCGCTCAGTTTGATCGTTTTGCCGATGGGTGATTCGTGAGGGAAAAGATTTTTCTCAATCGTCTTTCCCACGATCACAACATTGCGCGCCAGATCGACATCTTCGTCGGTCAAATTCCGCCCGTAACCGAGGGTGTATGAATTCGCCGTCAGAAAGCTCTTGTTCGATCCGGCGACGGTCAGACTCGGCGGGGTTTTCAATCCGTTGTAGATGGCCTGGCCTTTGAAATCGAAAGTCTTCAGGCAAATCTCGCGCGCTTCTCCTTCCATCAATGTGTAATAGCGCATCGCTTGCGCGTAAGTGACGTTGCGCCGGTTCTCATACTTCGCTGCATCGCGCCCGCCGCGTCCACCGCTCACCGGATATTTTGCGAACTGAAAAATATTCGAGCCAAGAAAACTGATTCCGCTTTCGATGGAACTCTGCAGGGCGCCAATCGCCGTCATAACCGAGATGACAGAAAAAACGCCGATGGTAATGCCGATCATCGTCAGACCGGAACGCAGTTTGTTTGCGCCTAACGATTGCAACGACATCTGCAAAATCTCGCGGAATTGCATGGCGATTTACTCGTAGCGCAGCGCCGTGACCGGATCCAACCGTGAGGCCGACCACGCTGGCGCAAATCCTGAAACCAACCCGGTCATGACAGAAACAAACATCCCGACCATGACCAAACCTAACGAGAATTGAATCGGAAATGATGGAAAGGCTTTCTCGACAAGCAGACATAGCCCGTAGGCAAGGACTAATCCGATTAGTCCACCCAGAATGCAGATCGAGGTCGACTCAATCAGAAACTGGAGCAGGATCGTCCGCCGGCGCGCACCGAGCGCCTTGCGCGTGCCGATCTCTTTCGTGCGCTCCTTTACGCTGACATACGTGATGTTCATGATGCCGATCGCGCCGACGAAGAGCGAAAGACCTGTGATAAAAAGACCCGCGATCGCAATCGAATTTTTCACCGGATCGAGCGTGCTCTTGAAGGCCTGCTGCTCGTTGATGTCGAAGTCGTTTTTCTTTTCCGGGGGCAAAGCGCGCACACGGCGCATCAAACCGGCCAGCTCATCTTTTGCTTCCTGAAGTTTCGTCTTGTCCTTCACTTTCACGCGCACGTCAGATTGCGCTTTCGTGCTGAAGAATTTCTTAAACGCCGGCAACGGAACGATGACGATGGAATCGAGACTGAACAGTCCCAGAAACGAACCTTGTCGCGCGCCAACTCCAATGACTTTGAATTGCTGCCCGCTAATGAGCACGTTTTGGTCGATCGGATTGGCGGAAGCGAAAAGCGCGTCCGCGACGTCGTAGCCGAGCAGACAAACATTCGCCGCGCTTTTGTTTTCCGAGTCGGTGAAGAAACGCCCTTCTGCAAAATCGACGGTCGAGATGAGCGGATAATCCGCCGTTGTTCCCTGAATGAAAACGTCGCTCACCTGATTGTCCGCGTGTTTCACGATGCGGATCACATTCGAAGTCGGGACGGCGAGGATTAGATTTGTATTCTCACTGGCCGCGATCAAGCGATTGAGCGTGTCCGCGTATTCGGTTTTGATCTCGCGGCGGTCACGATAATTCCACCAATCGTTCACGCGCGCCCACGGAAACTGGCTCACGTAAAGCACATCATCGCCCAGGATAGACATGCTCTTGTCGAAACCGCTTTGGATCCCGGAAATCGCCGTGCCCATCAAGGTGACCGCGACGATGCCGATGATCACACCGAGGGCAGTGAGCATCGAACGCGTCTTGTTCGATTGCATTTGCGCGAGGGCAATTTTCCAGCTCTCACTAAATTCGTAGACGAGACGTTTCATCGCGTATAAACGAGCGATTCCGAATCAACTTCTTCGGTCAAATCATCGCTCTCGATGAGGCCGTCACGTAAATGCACGATGCGCCGCGCGTGTCGCGCGATGTCCGGTTCATGCGTGACGAGAATGATGGTGTGACCTGCCTGATAAAGATTCTCCAGCAGAACCATGATCTCTTCGCCGGTTTTTGAATCAAGGTTGCCGGTTGGTTCGTCGGCGAGAATGATCGACGGATCGTTGACCAGCGCGCGGGCGATCGCGACCCGCTGCCGTTGACCGCCCGACAACTCGTTAGGCTTGTGCTGCAATCGGTCCCCCAAACCGACATCTCGCAACGCTTGCGCCGCCTGGTGCTCGCGTGTTTCCGGATCGATGCCCGCGTAAATCAGAGGCAGCTCAACGTTTCGCAAACTGGTCGAGCGGGGGAGGAGGTTGAAGG
>JALZAX010000129.1:0-1155 GCA_030948055.1 Verrucomicrobiota bacterium
CTTCCCGGCCGGTGTAACCCTTCTCGATCACATCGCGCAGCGTGTAGAAATTGCCTAACGACTTCGACATCTTCTGCCCATCGACCAGCAGATGCGCGCAGTGCATCCAGTAGCGGACAAATTTTTCCCCGGTTACGCCCTCCGTCTGCGCGATCTCCGCTTCGTGATGCGGGAAAATATTATCGACGCCGCCGCAATGAATGTCGAGTTGCTCGCCTAACAACTGCGTCGCCATCGCGCTGCACTCGATGTGCCAGCCCGGCCGTCCCGCGCCCCACGGCGAATCCCATTTCACATCGCCGTCCGCTTCGTCCCACGCTTTCCAAAGCGCGAAATCACCGACGTGTTCCTTGTCATATTCGTCGTTCTTCACCCGGCCGGTCGATTGCAGTTCGTCGAGATTAAAATGCGCGAGGCATCCGTACTTCGGAAAATTCTTGATGCGGTAGTAAACGGATTTGTCTTCCGCTTGATAGGCGAGGTCGCGCTCGATCAATGTTTTGATCATCGCGATCATCGCGGCAATGTGACGTTGCTCGGTCGCGGCGGGATAATTGTCAGCGCGTTTGATTCGCAGCGTTTCCAGATCGCCGAAGAATGCGTCTTTGAATTGTTGCGTGAACTTCGCCAAGGGCATCTTCGCTTCACGCGAACCGCGAATCGTTTTGTCATCGACGTCCGTCAGATTCATCACGCGATCGACCGTGTATCCGCGCAATTCCAGATGCCGTTGCAGCAAATCCTCAAACAGATACGCGCGAAAATTTCCAATGTGCGCGAAGCTGTAAACGGTCGGTCCGCAGGTGTACATCTTCACCGTGCGCCCGCTTTCATCGAGCGGATGGAATTCCTCCAACTCGCGCGAGTAGGTATTGAAAAAACGCAGCGCCATTCGCGGCGCTAAACGTCTTCGACCATGGCGGTCGCGAGCGCGATCATTCCTTCGCCACGGCCGAGCGCGCCGAGCCCCTCGTTCGTCGTCGCCTTGATGTTAATGCGGTCCACTTCACAAGTGATCACCTTGGCGATTTTCGCGCGCATCTCCTCAATGTAGGGCTGCAACTTCGGCGCTTCCGCGACCACGGTGGCGTCAATATTAATAGTGCGCGCGTTTTTCCCCGCGAGCAGCGTCCGCACTTTGCTCAGAATTTCCAG
>JALZAX010000129.1:1165-7238 GCA_030948055.1 Verrucomicrobiota bacterium
CTGCTGATTCCGCGAATTGTTTCATCATCGTTCGGGAAATGTTTTCCGATATCGCCTTGGCCCATCGCGCCGAGCAATGCATCCGCGATCGCGTGCAACAAAACATCCGCATCGGAATGTCCGTCGAGTCCCCGCTCGAATGGAATTTCCACGCCGCCGAGAATGAGTTTGCGCCCTTCAACTAAGCGATGCGCATCGTAGCCAATTCCACAACGAATCATAGGATCACAACCCTAAGTCGATCACGCCGTTGGAAGCAACCATGCTGTATTTGTCTTTCATGTCCGGTCGCGGATTCATCTCGATTTTTCCCCCGGCCGCTTCAACAAGCAAAACGCCGGCAGCAATGTCCCACAAACTGATTCCCCGTTCGATGTAAGCATCGAATCGTCCGCAGGCGACGTAGGCCATGTCGAGCGCCGCGCTGCCCATCAAGCGGCATTTGCGAACGCGGTGAACCATCTCGAGCAAAAGCGGAAGGGCTGCGTCGATCGTCGCGCCCGTCTTGGACAAACCGACCGACAAGACCGCTTCGGAAAGTTTCGTGCGCTGACTGACGCGAAACGCGCGGCCGTTCAGTGTTGGCGCTTCGCCCTTTTGCACGCACCACATTTCATCGCGCATCGGATCGTAGATCACGCCGACGATGATTTCTTCATTTCGCCGCAAGGCAATCGAGATGCAGAAGTGCGGGATGCCGTAAAAATAATTCACCGTCCCATCGATCGGATCGACCACCCATTGATATTCCGCACTCTGGTCGCCGACGATTCCTTCCTCGCCGTAAAGCGCGTGCGACGGAAATTTTCCCAACAAAATTTTCGTAATCAGATCCTGCGACTCGACATCGATCGCGAGCTTGATGTCGTGCGCTTCGGATGAATTCACGCGCAGCGGCTGCCGATAATTTTCGCGCAACAGATCGCCGGCAGCGCGAGCGGCGTTCAGTGCGGTCTCGAGAAACTCGCTCACGAGAGAGAACTACAGTCGCTCGCCTGAAGTCGCGAAGAATAAAAAAACCGGGAGGAAAAATGAATTTTCCTCCCGGGTTAAGTTGCGTTGGGAAGAACGAGAAAGGGGTTCTTCCGTGAACAGGGATCAGCGCCCTAATGTTTCTTTTTCTTGGATGCTGATTTTTTCTTCGCGGCTTTTTTAGCCTTTTTCTTAGCTGCCATGGTGCTTTATCCCCCCTTTCGGTCCGCAATCGCGGTGGATGTGAACAACAGTGAATAACTTCACTACACGAGTTGAGTAGTCATCACGTTTTTTTTGTCAAACGTTTTTCGTGCATATCGAAAATTATTTTTATCAGTTCGCGCGCGATGAAAATTTTTTTTGCGTGCGAAATTTTTTTCCGTTCCCCGTTTTGAGAAAAAATTTCGACGGCATTCTCGTCACTTTCCATTCCGACATCATTCGCGCTCACATCGTTCGCGACAATCGCGTCGCAATTTTTCACGCGAAGTTTTCTTTGCGCATTCTCTTCCAGGTCGTGCGTCTCCGCCGCGAAGCCGATCACGAGATACGAACGTTCGCGTGGAAGCGACGCGAGAATATCGCGCGTCGAAGTTAGAGGCAGAGAAAACTCGCCGCGCTGCTTCGGCATTTTCAGCACGAAAGTTTCAATCGGCTTGTAATCGGAAACTGCGGCGCACATGACGAGTGCATCGCAGTTCGACGCATGTTCGTGCACGGCGTCGTAGAGTTCATCAGCGGTAGTGATCTTAATCACGCGCGCATTTTCCGGCGGAGTCAACGCAGTCGGTCCGCTGATTAAGGTGACTTTATGTCCGGCTTCGATCGCCGCTTCAGCAATCGCGTAACCCATTTTTCCCGACGAGCGATTGCTGATAAAACGAACTGGATCGATCGGCTCGCGCGTTGGTCCCGCGGTGACGAGAAATTTCATTCTTCGTGGCGCAAGTTTCCAACTTGCCTCTTCGAGGATCGCAACTTGGAAAGTTGCGCCACGTTCACGCGATCAAATTATCCTGGCTGCGCAAAAGGAATTCCGCGCGGAACGCGATGTCCTCGACTTTCCACAAACGACCGAGGCCTTCGTAACCGCAGGCGAGCATTCCTTCTTCCGGCCCGATGAATTCCACACCGCGCGATTTCAATTTCGCGACATTCTCCTGCGTTGCGGCGTGTTCCCACATTTTTCCATTCATGGCCGGCGCGATCAGGATCGGCGCGCGCGTGGCGAGCGCGATGGCGGCCAGCGGATGACTCGCGAGTCCGTGCGCAAGTTCTGCGATCACGTTCGCGGTCGCGGGCGCGATGAGAAGAAGATTGGCGCGGTCAGCGAGATGAATGTGACCGGGCCGCCAGTTCTCTTTCTCGTCGTAGAAACTGGTCGTGACCGGATTTTTCGACAGCGTCTGCAACGTGAGCGGGGTGATGAATTCCGTCGCGTCATTAGTCATGACCACGAAAACGTGGTGACCTTGTTTATAGAGAAGGCTGGCGAGCTCCGCTGATTTGTAAGCGGCGATCGAGCCGGTCACTCCGAGCACGACACATTTCTTTTGGAGATCGCTTGTCGTCATCGCAAAGAAAAATCCCAAATCCCAAATCCCAAGTTCCAAAGAAATCCCAAGTCCCAATGATCAAAACTTACGTACGTCTTTTGGAGCTTGGAACTTGGAGCTTCTTTGGGATTTGGAGCTTGGGATTTGGAGCTTCTCATCATCATCACGCGAGAACCAATCGGCGACTAAGATAACGTTCCGCGCCCATGATGTTACGGAACTTCTGCAGGTCTTCCTCCATCGATTTACTGATGATGGTGTAACGATAGTCGCGCCAAAGTTCCATCTCGCGCGCGGCGTTCACCAGCCGCAAATCGATTTGCTCTTTCGTTTCGGTGCCGCGTTTCGTCAGGCGACGGCGTAGTTCGTCGAGATCGGGCGGCATGATAAAAACGTCGCACAGACTTTGGCGGATGAATTGATCGTCGTAGTTGCGAATAGAGGCCGCGCCTTGCGTATCGATGTCGATCAAAACGTCGACGCCGTTTTTTAAGTTTTCCACAATCGGCTCGCGCAACGTTCCGTAGGAATGTTCGTGCACTTTTGCATGTTCGAGAAATTCGTTCCGGGCGATGCGTTCTTCAAAGTCAGCTTCGCTGATGAAGCGATAATCTTCGCCTTCCAGTTCGCCCGCGCGCGGCGGTCGTGTGGTGCAGGAAACAGAATAAACGAAGTCGGGCGTTTGCCGAAGCGCATCACATAACGTCGTCTTACCCGCACCCGACGGCGCGGAGACGACAAACAGGATTCCGCTGCGGGTGAATTGATTACTCAAGGTTTTGGATTTGTTCGCGGATCTTTTCCAACTCCGCTTTGCTCGCGACGACGTGTTGCGAGATCACGGCATCGTTCGCTTTGGCGCCGAGTGTGTTTAGTTCGCGCGCAATCTCCTGGGTGATGAACTCGAGCGTGCGGCCGACAGGTTCGTTCTTGCGCAAGTGGTGGGCGAACTGCGCGAGATGACTTTCGAGTCGCGTAAGTTCTTCGGAAACATCGGAACGATCCGCGAAGATGGAAACTTCTTTCAACAGACGCTCGTCGTCTAACGAGAGATCGAGTCCCGCTTTTTGAATGCGCTCGAGCAAGGCGGCCCGATATTTTTTCACGACCTCGGGAAAGAGACCGCGCACGCTCTTCACTTCGTGACGGATGACTTTCAGTCGATGAATCAAATCTTTCGCGAGATGTTTCCCTTCGCGTTCTCGCATCTTGATCAGCTCCATGAGCGCATCAGCGAGTGCGTGCTCCAGGACCGGCCAGATATCCTTGGCGGCGAGATTATTCTCCGAGAAACGCATCACGCCCGGCGCTTGCAGGATCGCGCCGATAGTGATCTCGCCCGGCGCATTCAATTCCTTCTGCAAAGCGTGCATGGCATCGTGGTAGGAACGCGCGAGAGCGGTATCGAGTGCGAGACGTCCCGCGCCATTCGCGCCGACCTGCGAAGCGATTAAGACGGTGGTGCGGCCGCGCGATAATTTTTCGTTGATCGTTTGACGAATGCGCGGCTCGAGCTCGGCGAACTCGCGCGGTGCGTTGATCATGATCTCGCTCTGCTTCCGATTCACGGAATTTAATTCCACGCTGAACTTCACGCCGTCGTGATCGACTTCGCCGCGGCCATATCCGGTCATCGAACGCATTTCCGGTGGAAGTTAGGCGGCGGATCGCTCGCGCGCGAGTAAATGCGTGAGGGCGCGCCTATGCGGCGAAGGCATCGGGATTTTTTCGAGTGCGCGCGTTGAGAACCACCGTCCGCGCGACGATTTCCTCGCGTGAACGGCGAGAGTGATGCGGTGATTCGTGAAAGGAAATTCCGCGACGTGAATCGGCACATTTTTGGACTCGTTAGGCAAACGCGGCAGGATCCACATGCCGCGCCAGCGATGCGTGGCCTGTTCGAGCAAAATGCGATTGTCTTTTTGGGCGAAAGCGTGGTGTTCAGTGAGAAGCTTCAGCGCGGCGCGAGGACGTTTGCGCGGAAGTTCGGCGGGATTTTTTGCGGTGCAGAATTTTTGCGCCGGACAAATTTCGCATTTCGGTTGGCGCGCGGTGCAAATCATCGCGCCGAGATCCATTAGGGCGGAATTGAATTGGCGCGCGTTTCGTTTTGGCACCAGCACGGCGGCGGAATTCCAAAGACGCTCGCATCCGCTGGTAGAATCGATCGGCTCTTGCAAATTCGTTAGGCGCGAGAGAAGCCGGGCGATGTTCGCTTCGACCACAGGCACGGATTGGTCGAAAGCGAAGGTCGCGACGGCGTTGGCGGTATAACGGCCGATTCCGGGCAAGCGGCGCATTTCTTCGACGGCGGTCGGGAAATTCGTCACCGATTTCGCGAGAGCGTGGAAGTTTCGCGCCCGCGCGTAGTAGCCCAACCCCTGCCACGCGTGCAGAACATCCGATTCCGAGGCGACGGCGAGCATGCGGAAATCGGGGAAGCGCTTTAGCCATCTATTATAGTAAGGGATGACGGTCGCGACCTGCGTTTGCTGCAGCATTATTTCCGAAACCAAAATCGCGTAAGGATCGCGGGTGTGCCGCCAAGGCAAATCGCGTCCGTGCTTGCCATACCAGGCGAGTAGGGCTCTACGAAAGGCGGCAGATGAAGCTAAGATCACGAAGCGAATGAATTCTTATACACATCCGCTTTCAAACGAACAGGCGATGCAGCTGCGCGCATTGCTCGAGGAGTTGGGCTTCGAGTTCGCGCCGCGGCCGTACACGATTTTTTTTGCGCAAAAGGAAAAGCTGAGCGTGGCCGTTTACGAGAAAGGCCCAAAAGTATTGCTGCAAGGAAAGGGCATCGAGGAATTCGTGCAGTTCCAGCTCGAGCCGAAAATTTTTGGGGAGGCGAAGCTGGGCTACGAAGAAGTGCATTCGCCGGAAATGTTCGAGCCGCATTTCGGTGTCGATGAAAGCGGCAAAGGCGATTTTTTCGGGCCGCTGGTGATTGCGGGCGTTTATGTCGATCGCGGGATCGCGCGGAAATTCATGGAAGCCGGCGTGCAGGACAGCAAACGCATCGGGTCCGATGCGCGCATTCGCACGCTGGCGGAGGCGATTCGAAAAACGCACGGCGCATTGATCGAGACGGTGACGATCGGGCCGGCGAAGTATAACGAGCTTTACGAGAAGTTTGGAAATCTAAACAGCCTGCTTGGTTGGGGACATGCGCGCGTGATCGAAAATCTTGTCGTCCGCAAACCCAACTGCCCACGGGCGCTCTCGGACAAGTTCGCAGATGCGCGCGTGATTGAGCGCGCACTTCAGCAACACGGAAAGACGATCGTGGTTGAACAGCGGACAAGAGCTGAATCTGATCCAGCGGTGGCCGCAGCTTCGATCATCGCCCGAGAAGCGTTTATCGATTGGCTCGATCGGAAAGGAAAAGCCCTTGGTCAAAAGTTAGGCCGCGGCGTGTCGGCTGCTGTAAAAGACAGTGCAAAGGGGCTGGTGAAAGAGCACGGAGCTGAGGTCTTGCGCGAAGTCGCAAAGATTCATTTCCGAACGGCGCACGAAATCGCCCCGGAAGCCTATGC
>JALZAX010000130.1 GCA_030948055.1 Verrucomicrobiota bacterium
TTGATGATGTGGGCGGCAAGATCGTCGGGGCGAACCGACGCCAATGCGCCCGCGTGCCGACCGACAGGTGTTCGGAGAGCCGTGATGATCGCCGCTCGCCTTTGCATCGAGATTTGATCGCGTCGCTAGGGGCGAAACTCAAGGCTGAAGTACCCGCTCCTATTTCGAGCCCGTCGCGAAAACCGTCTGAAAATGCGGACTCTCCTTCTCCCGCGACACGACCGTGACTTCCAGTTTGCGACGTTATCGGCAACGATCAATGCCAGAAGCCATCGACCTGTAGGCAAGCGCTGCTACGCTAACGACGCGATGCCGACGTTCGAAGCAGCCGACTTCTACAATCTCGAGGAACTGCTGACGGCGGACGAGCGGCGTCTCCGTGATGCCGTGCGCCAGTGGGTAGAGGAGCGCTTCCTACCGGTCGTCGCGCAGCATTACCGCGACGGCACATTCCCGATGGAGCTGGTCCGCGAGTTGGCGAAACTCGGAGTCTTCGGACCGAGCATCAAAGGCTACGGATGCCCCGGGCTCGGAAGTGTCGCTGCTGGTTTGATCATGCAGGAGCTCGAACGTGGCGACAGCGGACTGCGTACTTTCGCTTCTGTGCAGGGCTCACTCGCGATGATGGCGATCAATCTGTTCGGCTCCGAAGAGCAGAAAAACCGCTGGCTACCGGCGATGGCAAAAGGCGAGAAGCTCGGGTGTTTTGCGCTGACCGAGCCCGACTTCGGTTCGAATCCGGGAGGTCTGCAATGCCGAGCTGACATGACAGTGGGCGGCTATTTGTTGAACGGAACAAAAAAGTGGATCGGCAACGGAACGATCGCGGATGTCGCTGTAGTGTGGGCAAAAGTTGAAACTGAAGATGGTGGCGATTCAGAGGGCGCGAGCGCGATCCGTGGATTTCTCGTCGAAAAGGGAACGCCCGGTTTCACGTCTGCGTTGATTGAAGGAAAACTCTCCCTCCGCGCGGCACTGACTGCGGAACTCACTTTCGAAGAATGCGCCATTCCAGCGGTCGCGCTGTTACCGAAAAGCGGCGGGATAAAGTCGCCGCTTTTATGTCTCAACCACGCGCGTTACGGAATCGCGTGGGGCGTGCTCGGCGCCGCGATGGCGTGCTACGACGAAGCACGGCAGTATGCCAAGGGCCGCGTGCAATTCGATCGCCTCATCGGTGGCTTCCAATTGGTGCAAGCGAAGCTGGCCCGCATGCTCACCGAGATTACGAAAGCCCAACTGCTCGCGCTACGCCTGGCGCAAATGAAAGATGCCGGCACGGCGAAGCACTACCACATTTCGATGGCTAAAATGAACAACGTCGAGATGGCACTCGACGCCGCGCGCAGCACGCGGGACATCCTCGGCGGTGTTGGCATCCTCGATGAACACCAGTGTTTCCGGCACATGTGCAATCTCGAAAGCGTGAAGACTTACGAGGGGACACACGATGTCCATCTGCTCGTGCTGGGCGAGCAGATCACCGGAATGTCGGCCTTCGCCGGCTGATCGGCTAGGCCGTGGTGCTGCCTTCGTCCGCGCCAAAAGTGATGCCTTGGGCGAGCGGAAGCTCGGTTGAGAAGTTGATCGTGTTCGTCTGCCGGCGCATGTAGCTCTTCCAGGAATCGCTCCCGCTCTCGCGCCCGCCGCCGGTATTTTTTTCGCCGCCAAAGGCGCCGCCGATTTCCGCGCCGCTCGTGCCGGTATTAACGTTGGCGATTCCGCAATCGCTTCCGACCGCGCTGAGGAATTTCTCCGCCTCGCGCATGTCGTTGGTGAAAATCGAGGAACTCAAGCCTTGCGGTACATCGTTATGCATCGCAATCGCTTCATCGAAATCACTGTAGCTCATCATATAAAGCAACGGGCCAAACGTCTCGTGCTTCACAATCTCGAATTCATGCCGCGCGGTCGCGAGACACGGCTTCATGTAACAACCGCCTGCATACTCACCGCCGTTTAATTTCTCGCCGCCGTAAAGAATCTCGCCGCCTTCGCTTTTCAGTTTGCTGATCGATCGCTGCACATTTTCGACGGACGCGGAATCGATCAGCGGTCCCATAAGCGTATCGCGATCAAGGGGATTTCCGATGCGCACCGATTTGTAAGCGCGCAGAAGTTGATCGCGCAATTTTTCGGCAATCGATTCGTGCGCGATCACCCGCCGCGTGGACGTGCAACGCTGGCCCGACGTTCCAACCGCGCCGAAGAAAATTGAATTCGCGGCCATGGCCAAGTCGGCTGTCGGTGAAACGACGAGCGCGTTATTCCCGCCGAGTTCGAGAATGCTCTTGCCCAGACGGCCATGGACAGCCTTGCCAACTTCGAAACCCATCCGTGTCGAACCGGTCGCAGAAACCAGCGGCACACGCTGATCAGCCGCGAGTTTCTGTCCGACGCTCGGACCATCGCCGATTAACAAGGCGAAGATCGCAGGATCAGCGCCCGTATTCTTGCAAACGCGCTCCGCAATTTTGATGACCGCGATCGCAGTCAGCGGAGTCTTTTCCGATGGCTTCCAAATTGTCGCATCACCGCAGACGGCCGCGAGCGCGGCGTTCCACGACCAGACTGCGACCGGAAAATTGAAGGCAGAGATGATGCCGATGAGACCGAGCGGATGCCATTGCTCCATCAGGCGATGACTCGCCCGCTCCGATTGAATCGTCAGGCCATAGAGCATGCGCGATTGCCCGACCGCGAAGTCGCAGATGTCGATCATCTCCTGCACTTCGCCTTCGCCTTCCGCGATGATCTTGCCCATCTCCATCGTGACGAGCTTGCCCAGATCCGATTTCGCGTCGCGTAAGGCGTTGCCAAGTTGCCGCACGGTCTCGCCACGAACCGGACCGGGCATCGCGCGCCATTTCAAAAAAGCTTCCTGCGCGCGGGAAACGACGCGCTCGTAGTCTTCGTCGGATGCGCTCTGCACACGCGCCAGAGGTTTGCCGTCGATCGGCGAAAACTTCTCGATCACCGCGCCATTCCCGCGCCATTCGCCATCGAAAGCGCCGGCATTCTCCTCGGTAATCCCGAGTCTTTCTAGAACGCTCCGCATAGCCTAACGACACATGCGACGACATTCGTCGCGCATGAGATTCATCGCTTCGTCGATAACTTCGGCCTCGATGTCGAGCGCGGGACGGAAACGAATCGCGCGCTCGCCGGATTTCAAGACCAGCACGCCGTGATCGAACAAACTCTTCCAGACCTGATCGCGCGTGGCTGCATCGGCAAGATCGAAAGCGATGAACAATCCCCGGCCGCGCACTGCGGTCATTGCTGGACATTCTTTTGCGATTTCGCGCAGCGATGAAACGATGCGCTCACCCATCACCCGCGCATTCTCGACCAGATTTTCCTTCTCAATGATTTGCAGGAAATGCTTCGAGCGCACCATGTCGGTAAAATTTCCGCCCCAGGTAGAGTTCAACCGGCTGGGTAAACGAAAGGCGTTGTCTTTCACTTCGTCGAGGCGCGGACCGGCCATCACGCCGCAGACCTGCACTTTTTTTCCGAAAGCCATCAGGTCCGGCATCACGCCGAAATGTTGCGAGCACCATGTCTTACCCGTTGTGCAAAGCCCAGTCTGCACTTCGTCAAAGATCAAAAGCATTTCGTTCTCGTCGCAGATTTCGCGCAGCTTCTTCAGCCATTCGCCGCGGAAATGATTGTCGCCGCCTTCACCCTGAATCGGCTCGAGAATGATGGCTGCGATATCAACGCCGCGTTCCGCGATGAATTTGCGGATCTCCGTTTCCGATTTTCTCTCGCGCTCGATCACATCTGCTTGGCGCTCTTTTTCGCCTAACGAGAAGTCGATATTCGGACAGGAAACGCGCGGCCAGTCAAACTTCGCGAACAAATCCGTCTTGCGCGGATCAGTGTTCGTCAGGCTCATGGTGTAACCGCTGCGACCGTGGAAGGCGTGGCGGAAATGCAAGATCTCCGTGCCCCGTTCGCCGCGACCGGCCGCCATGTTCTTGCGCACCTTCCAATCCATCGCGGCCTTGAGCGTGTTCTCGATTGCGAGCGCGCCACCTTCGATGAAGAGATAGCGATCGAGCGGCGGCAGTCCCGCGACGCGCGCGAGTGTCTCGACAAATTCGGCATAATCCTCCGAGTAAACATCCGAGTTCGCGATCTTCGTCTTCGCCGCGCGCGATAATTCCTCGCGCACTCTGGGTTCATCGAAGTGCGGATGATTGTAACCAACCGGCACTGAGCCAAAGAAGCCGTAAAAGTCGATCAAGCGCTTGCCGGTGACCGCGTTGAAAATGTAAGACCCGCGACTGCGTTCGAGATCGAAAACGATCTTGAATCCATCCATCAGGATATGCTGTTCGAGTTTCTGCAACGCGTCGGCCGCAGAACTAAGCGTCTTGGTCTCGTTAGGGGATTTGCTCGGCGTAGTTCGGCCCCGCGCGGAAGTGCGGGCCGACTCCGTGAGCACGGGCGGCATACTCATCCGCTGATCGTAGGTTACACGGTCGAATTGGTCAACCGGAGTGGACTCGACCTACACGATCCCGCTACGCAACGAATCGTGTTTTCCTTCCATCAATTCCTGCGTCAAATCGTAGGCGCGTTTGTCCACGTTTTCGGAAGTGCCGGCGAAGTGATGATCGATGCGCAACTTGGCGGAGCGACAGAAATAATTCGCGACGGATAAAACTTCGTCGACCGGTTCGCCTTTATCGATTTTGTGCTGCGCGTAGGAACAGGTCGCGCTGATTGCAAAAAGTTCGGAAGCGATTCCGCAAAAGCGCGAAAGAAGAAGTTGTTCGCGCTCCAACTTCGGACCGAAGCGCACCATGGCGTGGAATAATCCGCGCGCGAGTTTCTTACTCGTGCTCGCGCCGTATTGAATGTGCGGACGCAGATCGGCGTGCAACTTCGAGAGGTCGCCTGCGCTCGCTTTCATGTATTGCTTCGGATACCAGCGCGAATAAAACGAGCCGGAGCCGAGCATCGCTTTAATGCGCTGGGCCATGGGCAACTGCGTGTTGAAAATCGCGCCGCCGACTTTTAGATGCGGATCGAGCGCTTCGCGCGCAATAAAGAGGCGCATGATTTCGCTCGAGCCTTCGAAGATCATGTTGATGCGGCAATCACGCAGAAAACGTTCGACTGCGATCGGCGGTTCGCCGCGGCCTGCGAGCGATTCGGCGGTTTCGTAACCGCGACCGCCGCGCACCTGCATCGCTTCATCGGCGATGCGCCAGGTCGCTTCCGTCGCCCACATTTTGCACATGGCGGTTTCGATGCGCAGATCACCGGCTTTGCGATCGACCAAAGCACTCGTTAGGAAAGTGATCGCTTCCATCGCAAAAACGTTGCCTGCCATTTCCGCGACCTTGCCGGCGATGGCGTAATGTTTGCCGATCGGGGCACCCCATTGCACGCGCTCGGTTACCCATTTGCGGCAAATTTCGAGCAGACGTTTCGACAAACCGACACACGCCGCAGGAATCGTCAGGCGACCAGTGTTCAGCGTCGTGAGCGCGACCTTCAACCCCTGCCCTTCCTTAGCGATCAGGTTTTCGCGCGGCACGCGCACGTTCGTGAATTTCACGATGCCGTTGTAGAGCGCGCGCAAGCCCATGAAATGGCAGCGATACGTGATTTCCAATCCAGGTGAATCTACATCGACGACGAACGCGGTGATCTGTTTGCGCTCCTTGCCGTTGACCATTTTCGGCGGAGTGCGTGCCATAACCACGAGCACGCCGGCTTTGATCAAATTTGTGCACCAAAGTTTTTCGCCATTCATGATGAAAGCGGAGCCGTCCTCCGTTGGCTCGGCTTTCAAACTCATGTTTGCGGGATCGGAGCCGGCATTCCATTCGGTGAGCGCGAAGGCGGAGATTTCTTTGCGCGCAACGCGTGGCAGATATTTCTCTTTCTGTTGCTCGGTCCCGAAGATAAGCAGCGGCTGCGGCACACCGATTGATTGATGCGCCGAAACAAGCGCGGTCAGGTTCGCATCCCAACTGCCTAACAACATCGCGGCCCGTCCGTAATTAACCTGCGATAAACCAAGTCCACCGTACTGCGTCGGAATTTTCACCCCGAACGCGCCCATCGCGAAAAGATCGTCGATGTTCTTCTGCGGAATTTCGCCGGTCCGATCTATCTCATCCGCATCGACATTCGCTTTCAAATATTCGCGCAGTTGTTTCAGGAACGGCTCCCCTTTCGCGCGATCTTCATCGCTCTGCGCCGGATAGGGAAAGATGCGCTCGAAATTAAACTTCCCGATGAAAAGATTGCTCGCGAAACTGCCCCGCTCGTCGAGCGGATCGCGCGAAGCTTCCGCCAATTCGAGCGCTTCACGCTGACCCTTCGACATCTTCGAAGTGTCGATGACCGACGCCGCAGATTTCTCGGATTTTACTCCGGTTTCAGCTTTGATTTGTTCAGGCGGCGCTTCGAGCGGTGTCTTCATAGAATGTCGTTCCGTTCTGTGCATGCTGGCGCAGCAAATCGCAGGCGGCAAATTTCTCGCCGGCGATGGCGTGCAATCCATCCGCGTCGGTTACTATTTTTTTAATCCCGACATCATCGGCGTAACGAAGCGGTCCACCGCGGAATGGTGCAAAGCCGGTTCCCATCATCATGCCAAAATCCGCATCCTGGGCCGTGCGCACCACACCTTCTTCGAGACAACGCGCGGCTTCATTGATCATGAGAAAGACGAGTCGCGCCGCGAGATTTTCCATCGCGAAATGCTCGCCGGATTTTTGTCGCCACTCTTCCAGCGCATCGTTATCGGTCTGCTGTTTGCCTTCGTATTTGTAAAAACCCCCGCCCGATTTACGGCCGAGCATTTTTGCCGCGAGCATCTTGCGCAAAATCTCCGGCGCGCGATCACGCTTGCCGTAGGTCTTCTCCAGAGTGTCAGCGATATCGACTGTGATATCGATCCCAATTTCATCGATCAAACGCAGCGGGCCCATCGGCATTCCCCATTCTAGTAGCGCATCGTCGATCGCTTTTGCGGGCACCGCACTTTGGAAAAGTTCGGCGGCGTCGAGCAGATAGGGAAAGAGAACGCGGTTAACGAGAAATCCAGAGCTGTCCTGCACTTGCACGGGCAATTTACCAATCTGCCGCGCGAAACTGATCGCGCGCTCGACAACTTCCGGCGAAGTATTTTTGCCAACGACAACTTCGATCAACTTCATCCGGCTGACGGGGTTGAAAAAATGTAAACC
>JALZAX010000131.1 GCA_030948055.1 Verrucomicrobiota bacterium
TGAAACGCTGCGCTACTGGGCTAACGTAAGGCGTCTTCAACCCCCGTTCTTACAAGCTTATGGAAACAACACTCGCTGAACCAAAACGCGCGCAAGCCGACCAGACAGATTTTCTCCCGCTGCAAGGAACCGACTACGTCGAGTTCTATGTCGGCAATGCCAAGCAGGCCGCGCATTATTACAAGACCGCGTTTGGTTTTCAGAGCCTCGCCTATTCGGGGCCGGAAACCGGAACGAAAGATCGCGCCAGTTATGTGATTCGGCAGAACAAACTCACGTTTGTTTTAACGACTCCCTTGCGGCGCGACCATCCGATCGCCGATCACATCGCGAAGCACGGCGACGGGGTGAAGGTGCTCGCGCTCAAAGTCGAGGACGCGACTTCGGCGTGGAACGAGACCACCAAACGCGGCGGCAAAAGTTACATGGAGCCGACGACTCTTCAGGATGACAAGGGTCGCGTGGTCATGAGCGGCATCCACACTTACGGCGACACCGTTCATCTCTTCATCGAGCGCGGCGATTACAACGGCGTCTTTATGCCGGGCTTCCGCAAATGGGAATCGAACTACAATCCGCCCGAGACCGGTTTGATGTATGTCGATCATTGCGTCGGCAACGTCGGCTGGAACCAGATGAATCCTTGGGTGAAATTTTACGAGGAAGTGATGGGCTTCCGTAACATCCTGACCTTCGATGACAAGGACATCTCGACCGAATATTCCGCGCTCATGAGCAAGGTGATGAGCAACGGGAATGGTTTCGTGAAGTTCCCGATCAACGAGCCGGCCGAGGGTAAAAAGAAGTCGCAGGTGGAAGAGTATCTCGAGTTCTACAACGGCGAAGGGGTGCAGCATTGTGCGCTGGCGACCAACGACATCGTGAAAACGGTAAGCGATCTGCAGAGCCGTGGAGTCGAGTTCCTGAACATCCCGGCGAGCTACTACGCGACCGTGCTCGACCGCGTCGGCAAGATTGATGAAGACCTCGAGCCGCTACAAAAGCTCGGGATTTTGATCGACCGCGACGAGGAAGGTTACCTGCTCCAGATTTTCACCAAGCCGGTCGAAGATCGGCCGACGCTGTTTTTCGAAATTATTCAACGCAAAGGGGCGAAGAGTTTCGGCAAAGGAAATTTCAAAGCACTCTTTGAAGCGCTCGAGAAAGAACAGGATGCACGAGGTAATTTGTAGTAACTAACGAGAGGTTAAGTCATGCCGCAATATCAGAAGCTCGGGGAGATCCCGCGGAAGCATCACATCTGGTTTCATCGCAACGGTGCTGGTCCTGGTTACAAGGACGAAGGCATCTACTACGAGCATGTCATCACCACGGAAGGCTTCAACGAAGCTTACTCCATCATGTATCACCTTCGGCCGCCCACGCGCGTGCGTAGCGTTGAGTTGATCAAGTGCGAGGAGTTGAAAAAAGTGACCGACGCGCCGCTGCGTCATCATCATCTCAAGGCCGCGAACGTTCCACGTAAAGGCGATCTCTATACCGGCCGCATCCCCATGCTCTTCAATCAGGACATGATTGCCTACCGGCAGAAACCCGAGAAGGCCTACGGCGAATACGAGTACTACCGGAACGGCGGCGCCGACGAAATCATCTTTGTCTTCAAGGGTGGGGGAACGCTCGAGAGTCCCTTCGGCAAACTGCGTTATCGCGCTGAGGACTACATCGTTATCCCGCGCGGCATCACTTACCGGCTCGTGCCCGACAAGGTAGAAGAAGAAGATTATCTTATCATGGAATCGTCCGGACCGGTTCGCATTCCACGTCGCTACTTAAATCAGGAAGGTCAGATTCGGATGGGCTCACCTTATTCTGAGCGCGACTTCCACGGCCCAACCGAAACTCTGGTGATCGACAGAAACGAAGATACTCCCGTGCTGGTGAAAGACGGCCCGCGTTGGACGCGCGTCGTGCACGCCCATCATCCATTCGATGTCGTCGGCTGGGATGGCTACGTTTATCCCTTCACTTTCAACGCGCAGGATTTCGAGCCGATTACCGGCACCGTGCATCAGCCGCCGCCAATCCATCAGACCTTCGAGATTCGCGGGTACGTCGTCTGCACCTTTGCGCCGCGTCTGCTCGATTATCATCCCGAAGCGGTGAAAATCCCGTGGGTGCACGACAACGTCGAAGCCGACGAAGTCTTATTTTATGTGCGCGGAAATTTCGGGTCCCGCAAAGGCATCGAAGCAGGATCGATCACCCTCCATCCGCGCGGCATTCCGCACGGGCCGCATCCCGGCACGATCATGGCGAGCAAAGACGCCACGCGCACGGAAGAGTTGGCGGTCATGTTCGACACTCAACACACGCTTGAGTTGACCGAACAGGCGGTAAAACTGGACGACGAAAAATATCCGCTGAGCTGGCTGGACTAACGAGTCGTCGCGTGTTGCAAAATCACGAAACCGAACTCGAAGCGGCGCAACGGCGCATTCGCAACATTCCGCGTTGCGGCGCGGCGCGCGTCGAGAGTTTGGAGAAATCCTTCCGCGAAATTCTCGAGTCGGTCGGCGAGAATCCGCAACGCGAAGGTTTGCTCAAAACTCCGACGCGCGCGGCCAAAGCCTTTGAATTCCTGACCAATGGTTATCGCCAGGACCTCAATGACATTATTAATCAGGCGATCTTTAGCTCGGACGCGAGCGAGATCATCCTCGTCAAGGACATCGAGCTTTACTCGATGTGCGAACATCATCTCCTTCCCTTCATCGGCAAAGCGCACGTCGCTTACATTCCGAATGGCAAAGTCATCGGGCTTTCAAAAGTTGCGCGCATTGTCGATGTCTTCGCGCGCCGACTGCAGATTCAAGAGCAGCTCACTACCCAGATCGCGGACGCCATCATGCAAGCGCTCCATCCGAGCGGCGTGGCCGTGGTCATCGAAGCGAAACATCTTTGCATGATGATGCGCGGCGTAGAGAAACAGAATTCGGTGATGACCACTTCGTGCCTGCTTGGTTCCTTCAAGGAAGACGCGCGCACGCGCACGGAATTCCTCTCGCTGCTCAAGGGCTAATCGCTGGGATGTTGCTGACCGTCAGCAAACGGCTGGAGTTTTCCGCATCGCGCCGGCTTTTCGATCCGCAGTCGAGCGAAGCAGAAAATCTCGCGCGTTTCGGCGAAGAAAGCGCTGCCCGATATGGCACGGGAAGAAACTACGTCGCCTATTTTGTTTTTTCCGGCGTGGTCGATCCCGAGACCGGCATGCTGATCAACATCAGCGAAATCAAACGGCGCGCCGGTGAGATCATCGACGCCGGTTTCGATCACAAATTTCTCAACGAAGACAATTCCGCCTTCGCCGAGGCGGTGCCGACGGCTGAGAATGTGGCGAAACAGCTCTTCACCGAAGTTGAACCACTCTTTCGCGGTGGCGCGGCCAAGTTGGTCGCGTGTCATCTGCAGGAAACCGCGGCGCGAAGTGCGACGGCTTATGCCGGTGGAGTTTGCGACGCGAATTTCTGGTTCGAATTTTCCGCGGCGCGCCAGACGACGTCACCGCAATTGAGCGCGCAGGAAAACGAACAACTTTTTGGCGCAGCCTCATCTCCGTTTGGACACGGTCATCATTATCGCGCTCGTCTTACCCTTCGCGATTCATTGCCGGCGGTGCATGAGCTGATTCACTCGTTAGGCAATGAACTGGATCACAAGAATCTGAACCGAGAAGTTCCTGGTTTGGGGGGGCGCGCAATTACCACCGAAAGTTTAGCGACCTATATTTTCGAACGCGCATCAAAGACCACCGCGATCGAACGCGTGCGCCTGCATGAGCGCGACGATTTTTTTGCCGAGCATTGGCGAAGTGGCGCAGATTTCGTGGGAATGCGAAAGGCCTTCAGCGCCGCTCATCGTCTACATGTGCGAACTCTTTCGGTTGAACAAAACACGGAGCTTTTCGGCAAATGCAATAATCTGCGCGGACATGGCCATCGTTATCTGGCGGAGGCAACGATTGGCGGCGCGTTGGATAAACGCAGCGGCACTCTATGTAATTTCAGCGAATTTCAGCGGATCCTGAACGACGCGATTAAAGACTGGGACAATCGGCATCTCGATTTGGAGACAAAGGAATTTCGCGAACGTCCCTCCACGGGCGAAAACATCGTGCAGGCGCTCTGGGACAAATTGAATCCTCGCCTAACGAATCGTCTCGAACGGTTGCGTCTCTGGGAAACAAACAACAACCGCTTCACTCTGCGACGATGAAGATCGCCGTCGCGCAGATTTCGTGCGTGCTCGGCGAGGTGCCGGCCAATCTCGCCAAGGTGCGCGACTTCGCCCAGCGCGCGAAAGATTCCGGTGCCGATTTGATTCTTTTTCCTGAGATGACCGACACCGGTTATGCGATGTCTGTTATTCGGGAACATGCCACCGGCTGGGAAGACGGCGCCGTTTCCGAGATTCAAAAAGTCGCCGCTGCTAATTCGATTGCGATTGTCGCGGGTGTTTCAGAACGCGAAGAGGCGAATATTTTCAACGCGCAGGTTGTGATCGATTCGTTAGGCAAAATCGTCGCGAAATATCGCAAGACACATCTCTTCACACCCGCGCCGATTGAAGAACACACTTGTTTCTCTCCCGGCGCAGAGCTCGAGAGTTTTTCATTCGGCGGAATGCAGTTCGCTCTCAGCATCTGCTACGATCTGCGTTTTCCGGAAGTCTATCGAACGCAGGCAATCGAACATGCCGCGAATGTTTTCCTGATTTCATCCGCCTGGCCCTTTCCGCGCGTCGAACATTTGCGCACGCTTGCTTTGGCTCGGGCGATTGAAAATCAAAGTTACGTCGTGCTTTCCAATCGCGTCGGTACCGATGCGGGAATCACTTTCTGTGGCAGTTCGACAATCGTCGACCCGTATGGTGTTACGCTCGCCGGCGCGCCGAGCGATCGTGAAGAATTACTCTACGCAGAAATTTCGCGCGATGTTCTCGACGCGACGCGGAAGAACGCATCGTATTTGGAACATCGCCGTCCCGAACTTTATCGGCGTAAAAAATTGTGAGCGAAAGTCGCGGTCCGATTTTTCGCGTGATCAATCGCCGCGTCAGTGCGTGATTCCTTTATGCGGAAAGTGAATCTGAACGAAATCAAGGAAGACGAACGGAAGTCCCCGGGCGGAAGGTTTCACAAGTTCGTCAAAGACATTTCCATCGCGCTCGGCCGCGAAAAAGAGTCGCTCGATTTGATGAAACGGCATCCGTTCGATCTTGCGCTGATCCGAATTCCCAAAGGGAGATCCTATTGCCCATATCACGGACACTCCGCCGAAACAGAATTTTATCTGGTCGTTTCGGGTCGCGGTTCCGTGCGCGATGAAAGCGGCACGAGTGAAGTCGGCCCCGGCGATGCATTTCTTTTTCAACCGGGCCAAGCGCACCAGTTGAGCGCAGCCGGCGAGGAAGATTTTGTTTATTATGTCATCGCGGATAATCCGCGCGGCGATGCCTGTTATTATCCGGACAGCGGCAAATGGGCCGCGCCGATCGAAGGCGGCGGCGAAATGATCGTGCAAGGCGCGGAAGCCGATTATTTTCTCGGCGAAGAATAGCTGTTCTAGCACTCGTTAGGCGTTTGGCCGGGTGAAGACGCGAGCCTGCGTTGCGGCGAAGGAATGCTATCTTCCACGGTGGCGTTCGAACTGGAATCCAACTACAAACCGCGCGGCGATCAGGGGCAGGCGATTGCCAAACTGCTGAAGTCGATCGAAGCGGGCAATCGTCACCAGACGCTGCTCGGTGTGACCGGTTCGGGCAAGACGTTCACGATGGCGAATGTCATCAAGGAACTCGATCGGCCGGCGCTGATTATTTCGCATAACAAGACTCTCGCGGCTCAGCTTTACTCGGAGTTCAAACAATTCTTCCCGCGCAACGCGGTGGAATATTTCGTGAGCTACTTCGATTACTACCAGCCGGAAGCGTACATTCCGCGCAGCGACACCTACATCGAGAAGGATTCGTCGATTAACGAAGAGATCGAACGCTTGCGTCTTTCGACGGCGAGCGCGTTGCTCACACGGCGCGATGTCATCGTGGTCGCGAGCGTTTCGTGCATCTACGGTTTTTCTTCGCCGGATGATTACGGACGGATGTTGCTGACGGTGAAGCAAGGCCAGCAGACTTCGCGCGAAGCTGTGCTCGGCCGTCTGATCGACATGCTTTACGAGCGCAACGACATGAATTTCAGCCGCGGTCGTTTCCGTGTGCGGGGCGATGTCGTGGAAGTTTATCCCGCGACCGCTGATGAAGAAGCGATCCGCCTGGAATTTTTCGGCGACGAGATTGATGCGATCACCCGCTTCGATCCGCTGACGGGACATGCGCACGAAAAGCTCGGCGTGATCACGTTTTTTCCGGCGAAACAGTTCGTCACGCCGGCCGATAAATTGAATCGCGCGCTCGCGTCAATTCGGAACGAACTCGATCACCGCATTGTTCAGTTGGAATCGCAGAGCCGACTGCTCGAGGCGCAGCGCTTGAAAATGCGCACGGAATACGATCTGGAGATGTTGCAGGAAATGGGATTCTGCAGCGGGATCGAAAATTATTCGCGGCATCTTTCGGGGCGCATGCCGGGATCGAAGCCCTATACCTTACTCGATTTTTTCCCGAAAGATTTCCTGCTCGTGGTCGATGAATCGCACGCCACCATTCCGCAGATCGGCGGGATGTATGAAGGCGACAAGTCGCGCAAAACCGTCCTGGTCGAATATGGGTTTCGGCTGCCGAGCGCGCTGGATAACCGGCCGCTGAATTTCAAGGAGTTCATGGCCGCGACGAATCAAATCGCCTACGTCAGTGCGACGCCGGCCGAGTTCGAAATTCAAAATAGCGTCGTCGGCAGTACAAATTACTTTCCGCACAAACGCGAACGGATTGGTGAAGACGAACAGATTCCCGCACTGGTCGCCGGTGAATCTGTAGCGGCGGTCTATGACCGCCGAGGAGACAGCACTCATAGAGCGCCGCTACAATTATCACGCACAGATCAGTCGCCTGAGGACTTCGATGTCCACACGCCGGGCTCGCCCCTTGTCGTC
>JALZAX010000132.1 GCA_030948055.1 Verrucomicrobiota bacterium
CGGACAGACATCGCTGGTGCGCGTCCATTTATCGCCACCATCTTCCGAACGAAAAACTCCGCCGCGTTTGCTCGTGATATCACGAATGTCGGACGGTCCGCCTTCATCACTTTGCACCACGGCCATAACGATCTTCGGATTGCTCGCGGAGACGCTCAGACCGATGCGGCCGGTCTGCGTCGGCAAACCGTTGGTTAGTTTTTTCCAAGCTGCTCCGCCATTCGTGCTTCGGAAAATTCCGCCGACATCTTCGCCGTCAGTCGCGGCCACGCCGTAGGTGAAATTCCACGGCGTGCGTTGCCGCGCATAAAGCGTTGCGAAAATTATTTCGGGATTGGAAGGGTCGAATGCGACATCGCTGCAACCGGTGCGCGCCGCCGCGCGGCCTTGCGCCTGCAAAATCGGTTTCCAGTTTTTCCCGCCGTCGGTAGTTTTGAAAAGGCCGCGCTCGCCTCCATCGACCCATAGATGCCCCGATGCTGCGACGTAGACGATATTCGGATCTTTCGGATGCACGATGATCCGCCCGATCGCGCGCGTATCTTTCAGGCCGATATTTTCCCAGGTGCTGCCGCCGTCATTCGAGCGATAGACGCCATTGCCCCAACCGGAGGAATTTCGATCGTTCGCTTCGCCGGTCCCCACGTAGATGACGTCAGGATCGGAAGGCGCAATCGCGATCGCGCCAATCGAGAGCGCGCTTTCCTTGTCGAAAATCGGATCGAAGGTCGCGCCGTTGTCGTTCGTTGTGAAGACGCCGCCAGTCGCGGTCGCAACGTAAAACGACCCGGGATTTCGCGGATCAATCGCGATGTCCGAAATGCGCCCGCCCATGATGGTGGGCCCAATGGCGCGCCCTTTTAAGCCCTTGAACAAAACTTCCGTCATCGGCGGCGGCGACGGCTGCGGCGCGGGAATTTCCGCCTGCATTTGCGGAGCCGGCGAGGGTTGCGCGCAGAGATCGCAAAGCGGAATGAGAAACGGGAGAAGGAGAAAAATACGACGCGGCATGCGCGTAATGTGCACTACGTCGCGGACCCCGCCAGAAGTTACGATTTGCGACAGCCGACCACGATAGTTCGGCCTAACAAGAGGTCGCTGCGATTCATTTGCCTAACGAATGGTTCGTTCCGCTGGTCGAGCGTTCGATATTTTTGTCGCTCTTTTCGCAGTGCCCATGCTTCGTAAATGCGAATCGGTAACCAAAGCAGCGCCAGCGCAATCCACGAGCGGCGCTGCAGTTTGTCGACCGACGGACTGATGGCCGTGAAACCAGCGCTACTCAGCGCATGCGCCAAATAAAAATAGCCGACCGGACTGATGTGTCCGTGTGTCGAGTGATGGCGATCGTCGTCCAGCCGCAATGGCCCGAACATGTTGAAAAAACCGAAGAGCAAATAACGCAGACGCGAGCGCAGGTTGAGAACGTTCGGGGTGCTCACGACAAAAATCCCACCCGGCCGCAAGACCCGACTGATCTCGCGCAGGGCGGAACGATAGTGTTCCAGGTGCTCGATCACTTCCGTGCAAGTCACGAGATCGAACGACTCGGTAGGATATGGCAGCGCGCCGGTATTTAGATCGACCACGTCGACCTTCAGATCGCCGATCGTCATTAAATCATCGCGATAATCGCAGGCGCGCACTTTTACTTTGAACTCGCGCATGACGCGGTCGATCAACTCGCCATTGCCCGCGCCGACGTCGAGATAATCGCCGCGCAATTGCGGATTTAATTCACGAATTTTCTCCACCACCGCGCGAATGATCGGCCCGGTGCTGAGCCCCTCTTCCGGCAGACGCGCCATGGAAGTTTCCCCGCGCTCATGCGCTGTTCTTCGCTCGTCTTCACGTAGCGCGCGTCGCTCTTCTTGCGTCATCCGACTCATCGCGCTTGCATCTTAATGAGCATGCTCCCGTTTACCAGCTGCGCTGCGTTTCTGCGCTTTGCTTCAGAGGACGGGAAAAGTATCGCCCGCCTAACGAGTGCTAAGTAGCGCCTAACGAAGGTCGATCCGGACCCAGTTTGACGGTTGAGCCGCAGGATGGCCGCTCCCATCCACTGGCACGACGCGCAGGTAGAACCGGCTCGGCATCGGTTCGTCGCCGAAGTGTTTGGCCAGCGAACTAAATTCGACCGCGAAAAAATTTTCCATCGCTGGCGATGGCGCGGCGACAGAGGCATCTCCATAGGCAACGAGACCAGCAGGCGGAAAAGCATTCCCATCGTCAACGAACGGCACCATGGATATTTCCCAGCGGGCCGCGCGCGGTTTTCCGCCTCCAGTTCGCCAGAAAAATTGCCAGCGCTTTGCGTCATCAGCGCCCGTCGTTACCTGCACGCGCGTTTGATCGAAGGTGCGCGTTTCGCGCGTCATCTCGCCGTTCCAAGCGCGCAATGACGTCGGACTGACTTGCACCGGTCCGTCCGGAGTAGGCGGAGTGTAATCGACCGGAATGGGCGCGTTCCCGTCCGGCAAATAAAGCGCCTTCGAGCGCGGAACCGCGTCGTAGCGCGGGATCATCGGAATCACAATCGGCGCGCCAAGTTCGCCCGGCGCGGGAGGGTTCGCATCGATATCTGCCGCCGTGTACGCTTCTTCGTTCGCGCCTGCGTTGCTATTTTTCCTCAAAGGCGGAATCAAAACCTTCGTCGCAACAACTTTCCGGGCTGGAGTCGAAGTGGCGACGCTGCTGGGCGTTCTTGTTTTGAACGAACCTGGCGACGTGCCATTGGTTTTGAAACCGGGACCTGCGCTCGGAGAATCAGGTTCATAGTATTCGTTAGGCACATAGACATGTGTCTCTCTAGTTGGCGGATAAATATGCAACTCCCTAGTTGGCGGAATGTTCTGGCCCGAGCCGATACGCGACGTAGTGGTGGGGGCCGTTCCGACTTCGCCCACCAGACCACGAATGTGTTGGGGATTCGGTGCCGATGCCGGCGTAGGCGTGGCCATTGCCGGAACGTTCTGACCCGAGCTGGGTCGCGACGAAGTGGTAGGGGCCTTTCCGACTTCGCCGACCGCACTACGAGAAATGTGCTGTGGATTCGGTGCCGGCGTGGGCGCAGTCGAAGGGTACACGGATTTCTCAATGATCATGTGGTCCCAATGGCGCTTAAATCTTTTGTTCTTTGGATCCGGCGTCGCGGTTGGCTGCGGCTCGCCCAGTGTAGAATTGCTGAGCGCCAGCAAAGCGCCGCAAGCTGAGACAAGAATGAATCGAGTCATGGCAATCTCCTTTCCGCGTGCTTCCAGTCACGCATGGGCCCGACTATGTTTTCCTTTTAGGACGGAATCGCTCGAAGGCAACTCCGAATTGCACGGCGGGATTAGCATTGCGCACAATCTTGAGCGCGCTGCCGCTAATCGATACGATAGGTAACTGATGCGCATCCTCCTGGTGGAAGACGAAAAAAAGATGGGCGCTTTTCTCGCGAAAGGACTGCGCGAAGCGAACTTTACAGTTGAGGTCGCGGAAGATGGGGAAGCAGGGCTGATACTCGCGCGCTCGGGTCACTTCGATCTTCTCATCGTAGATGTGATGTTGCCGCAAAAGGACGGTTGGACTCTGGTCGGTGAACTTCGCGGCAGCGGAATGCAAACGCCGATTCTGTTTCTGACTGCGCGCGATAGCGTGAAGGATCGGGTGAAAGGTCTCGAATTGGGCGCGGATGATTATTTGATCAAGCCTTTCGCGTTTGCCGAATTGCTTGCGCGCGTGCGCTCGCTTCTACGACGTCCTCCGGCGCAGGAAGACGAACACCTGCGCGTGGCCGATTTGGAAATCGACACACGCCGGCACAAAGCCACGCGCGCCGGGGCCGCGCTCAATCTCACACCGAAAGAATTTCTCCTGCTCACACATTTGGCGCGTTCGCCGGGCGAAGTGGTCTCGCGTTCGGAAATCATCGAGCAGGTCTGGGATATTGGTTTTCAGCCGGGAACGAACGTTGTCGATGTCATCGTGCGTCGGCTGCGTTCGAAGGTGGACGACCCATTCGCCACCAAGTTGGTTAAGACCATTCGCGGCGTCGGCTATGTCCTCCAAGCCGGCTAGAACGCGCTCGATCGCTTCGCAGCTCGTCCTCCTTTTTACCCTCGCGGCCACGCTTCTGCTCTGCTGCGGTTTCGCGATTTTTTATTTCATCGTTAACCGGCACGCTTTCGAAGAGGATAACGAAGTCCTGGCCGACAAAGTCGCTGTCATTCGCGCCGATCTCGAGCGCGCGCACGGTCCGCAAATGCTCGACGAGGAGTTAAAGATTCCGCGAGAAGGTGAACGCGTGGTCCATTGGGTGCGTGTGCTGGACGCCAGCGGCAACGTACGCGCCGAAACCGGCGGCATGAAGGAAAAGCTTCCGGCGGAAGTTTTTCCACTGCCTAACGAGACATCCAAGCCGGTCGTGAAGGAACTTCATCGCGGCCGAAATTTATTTGCCCTAACGAGTGCTGCCGAGACGATCGATGGCCAGGACTACGTCATTCAAGTTGCGCAGGATCGATCGAGCGATCAGCAATTCGCGCGTTGGCTGCGCATTCTCTTGTTTGGTCTGGTCGGGCTAGGCTTAGTCGCATCCGCCTTGATCGCTGTGCGCGTGACGCGGCGCGGACTGCGGCCGCTGGCCGATATGACGCAAGCGCTCGAGCGCGTCGGGCCGAAACGCCTGCACGAGCGCGTCCCGCCCACTGGATGGCCGCGCGAATTGCAACCGCTCGTGGTCGCGTTCGATGAGATGCTCGATCGTCTGGAGGATTCGTTCACGCGTCTCTCTCAGTTCTCCGCCGATCTCGCGCACGAATTACGCACGCCCGTGGCAAATTTGCGCGGCGAAGCGGAAGTTTGCCTAACGAGACCTCGCACGGGCGATGAATACCGCGAAGTGCTGGAATCAAGCGTGGCCGAATGCGAACGGCTTTCCGGCATCATCGAAAACCTTCTCTTTCTCGCGCGTGCCGAAGCCTCCAGTGGTCCAATTGCGCGGCAGATCTTCGATAGCCGCGCGGCTGTAGAAAAAATTGTCGCCTATTATGAAAGCGTCGCTGAAGAACGAAACATCGGCCTCGCCGTGCAAGGAAATGGGAATATCTCGGCCGACCCACTTCTCTTCAGTCGCGCGGTCAGCAATCTCATCGAGAACGCCCTGCGCTTTACGGCCGACGGCGGGAAGATCGCGATTGCTCTCGAAGCTGGCGTCGCTGCCCACAAGGTGACGGTGAAAGATAACGGCACCGGTATTGAAGCTGAACATCTGCCGCGCGTTTTCGATCGCTTCTACCGCGCCGATTCATCGCGCAGTTCCAAGGGCACCGGCCTTGGCCTGGCGCTCGTCAAATCAATCATGAAACTGCACGGAGGCACGGCTGCCATCGAGAGCGGTCCGGGCCGCGGCACCGTCGTTAGCCTGACCTTTCCCAACGACGAGCGACCAACTAACGAGACCTAGGGTCAGCCGCTGCGTGTTCTACTTGTTCTCCGATCTCTTTACGGCCGTGAGATAAGTCTCCAACGCTAGACGTTCCGCCGGCATTAGCTTCGCGCGCGGAGCCATGGTAGCGATGATCTCGTGCCACCTTCGCTCGGAATGTTCCTCGATAGGTTGTAGCAGATGGCATTCGACACAACGGGTAACAAAGACTTGTCTGCCTGCGTGCAAGGTAGCAACGGAAGCGCTTCCCCGCGCCGCAGGAGATAAGGCACTCACCTGCGGTGCGGTCTTTAGGTTATCGGTCTGACAGGACATGAGCAGTACGCCGGTAAATAGAAGACTAATGAAGCGAAGGCGCGCTTTCATGCCTTAGAAGCTGTGACCGACAATGACTCTGGTCTGGACAGCTACTTCGGAACTAACGCTAGTTAGCTGCGCTAGCGGCGTGATAGTTATCCACCAACTGCCACGCCGCCAGGAAACGTTCGGTCCGCCATAGACAATGGAAGGGGATGAATGCCTCCAGCCCGGGATATCTATTTCATGTAGCAGCTCGGCCCCGAAGGATAGGCTGGGTGAAGCTTCGAAGCTAAGGCCCAGGCTTTCGGAGAATTCTCCGGCGCGCTCGTTTCGATCAGAGCCTTCCCATTTAGCTTCGAAGGTCACGTTGTAGGCGAGAGCGAATGGGTTGAGATTCTTTTGCAGAATGATCTTTGATTCCAACTCAATGATCTTAGGCCCGAGGCGGAGTTCCTGGTAGATTGCTGAGCCGATGAGGTCGGTAGTGGGGTTAGTGAGGTTGTAGATAAGTTCAACGGCCGAGGCATCGTAACTGAACCCGTGCTCGCGGGAAGAAGGACTTTCCAGGTAGGACCAATCAGCCAGGTAAAGGCCGGCTTGGAAATGATAAGTTATTCCGGCTTCGATCTCGTGGCGGAAATTCACTTCGTTGAACCTGCGGTCATCCCGCATGCTTGTGCCCCAGGTTATCCAGTTTTCGGATTCAATAGAACCGGGCGCCGCGGTCGTTGCTTCATAGACATAGGTGAACCGGCGAGCCCCGGCGGGCGCGGAAGATGTGCCGCAGCAAAGAAGAGCCAGGATCGCAAATACGACTGGGGGCGGGCAATGGTAACCCGATGGTTTCATGCCGCAGAAAATAGCAAGGCAACGCGACCCGCGCTGCCGCACGGTTGCTAATTTTTAGCGGCTGGTTGTCCAGCACGATCAGCGAGCAGCTCGCTCCAGGTATCCGGCTCAGTAGTCGTTGTGTCGCTCTAACTCTTCTGCTTTCTCCAGCAGAGGCTTAACCGATGGGTCGCGCCGAACCATCTCGGCATGGAGTAAGCGCCTGTAATCTGCATCGACCTTTCGCCGCCGTTCATTCGCAGCTTTAACTTCAGGATTGAGCTGCGCCTGCTTCTTTGCCGCCTTGTATTTCGCCCGATCGTCTTCCGACAAAAGACTGAGCCATTCCCGGAACTTTTGATGTTTCCCGTGTTTCTCTCCACCGACGACGGGCGAAAGCAAAATGAAAGAAAGACCGAAGCTGAGAAACAAGCCAGCGTAACGGGCGCGACTTTTCACTGTTGGGCCGCCGATGTCATTTCCGAGTAAGAATCACCCGGGTGGCG
>JALZAX010000133.1 GCA_030948055.1 Verrucomicrobiota bacterium
TCGCTCCAGTTGTCGTTTGTAACTACGGTGCCGTCCGGATAGTGGAACTCGAGCAACGGGTCGGAAAGTAGCCCTGTCAGGTGTGCACTACTTAAGCTAGGTCCAAGGCCGTGGATCAAAACCTTCTTGGTTGAGCCGCTCGGACCATTGACGATGAAGCCACCGATCAGGATGTTATCGTTGGTCAACACCTTCATGCGGGTAGAGATGTTTGTCGGCTGACCGTAAGGTGGGTTGGGTTGGCCCGGATCAAGCAGAACGAGCGCTCCGGTTGAATTGATCGTAAGCGAGCCATTGCCGCTTACAGAGCTAAAGGAACCAGTGACGGACCCATACCCAACAGGATTGAAGGCATCGCCCGCCAGCGGCACGTAGCCGTCGATTGCTTTTAGGTCAAGCCTACCTGCGAGCGAAACGCCACCGCCTACCTGGATCTCATCGAACTGTCCAGCCTCGCCTCCGCTGGCCTCGATGATAAGTGTCCCGCTTGAACCTTGTGTGAAGCTGCCGGTGATGGCGAGGGTTCCGGGCGAATGTCCCGGCGCGATAAAGCCACTACTATTGGTGACATCACCCACGACAACACCTGAGCCGGTCATAACGCCGCCACTTAGAGCTACCGAGCCAATGATAGTTATCTGGTTCAGGTCCGTCTCGCCCGCGGTCTGCGAAAAGCCCGCGGTGGAAGCTACGGCCTGACTGCCAGCGCGCGCCGCGATGTTACCGCCGCCTTGCGCCACAATGTTACCTCCACCTTGCGCGACGATGTTGGGACCTCCTGTAGGCACCAAGTTGCCACCACCCTGGGCCACGATGTTACCGCCGCCTTGCGCTACGATGCCACTAACAGGAGGAATAAGATTGCCGCCACCCTGGGCGACAATATTGCCAGCACCCTGGGCTACGATATTACCTCCACCTTGCGCGACAATCGGGTTGCCATTGGCATCAACCAGCCCGCGCGCCGTGTTGTTGACGAGATTCCCTCCACCTTGCGCAACAATCCCGCCGCCATTGGTAGAAATGATGTTACCGCCACCCTGGGCCACGATGTTACCGCCACCTTGTGCGACAATCTTTCCGCTATTCTGAAGGGTGCTAAGTAGTATTGTCCTGACCTCCGGGGCTGTAACTGCTGGCGGAGGAGGTGAAGCCTTAACACTGCCTTTGCGCCCGCCCGCCGCAGGATGAAAGATCACTTGGCCGACGTTCTTGAAGAAGGCGACAATGCCATCAAACAAGCCATCAATACTGGCGCTGTCCAAGGCGACACCATTGAAGACTGTCTTAGGCGCGGCAGGGATTCCAGTGACACCGGCTTTGCCGTGAATCTTAAGCCGGCCTGCGATTGTTACTCGTCCGCCGAGACCTACGTCGGTGTCGTTAATCATAAGACAGGTTGCGCCTAACGCGATCTCCATATCACTCTTGATCCTGCCTGCGCCGAGCGTGCAGAAATGGCTTACTGTTAGTTTGCTACTCCCACTGATGGTGCCGTCATTTAAGGATAGAGCTCCAACTGTAACGTCACTGCTTACAGTTACATCAACTGATCCGACAACTGCGAAGTCGTCAGGTCCAGGCACGGCGTGGTTGCCCTGACCATCCACCCAGATGTTCTCGTTCGACCAGCTGCCACTGGTAGTGAGGAAGAGCAGGCGGCCAGGGGCCGGCGGCGCGACCCGCACGTGCGCCGGACGGGCATAACCAGTTACTGCCAGATCATCCGTCGCACTAGCTTCAATCAAGTGATCGCCAAAGACGTTCGTGCTATAAAGCGTTGTTCCTCCAGCCGCGCCCTTATCGAAATCTTCGAGGATGTCGCCATCGTAAACAAGGTCTACCCGTTGCAGAAATCGACCACTTTGTGCATTCGCGGTCACGTTGAAGGAGCCTGGGTTAACCTGGATGGGGAAGTCGAAGTCTTCGCCTCCAGTTTGGCCGTTACCTAGCGTAATACTAACTGTCGCCGCCGGGTCGTTAATGAAAGTGTAAGGTCCGCTTGCACCCGAGACGCTCATAACGTAACCGGACAACGTGGCGACGGCCCTAAAGTAAACACCTTCTCCGGCCGGGTAATCATCCAGGCCGAGATAGAATTCAGTAGAAGCATTCGAATCCTGCGTAAGAGCTCCTCCGCTAATATTGGTCCAGCTATTCTCTGATGTGGGAGTTTTCGTAGCTTGAATAGCTACGGCGAGACCCGGCTGCGCGACACTTTCCGTGACCCCGAAGCGGATGTTAGCTACCGGGCCGTTATGAGTAACATAGAGCGCGCTCGTTCCCAGATGTTGGAGGTTAGAGCTAAGATCGAACGGTCCTACTACGTTCGAAATGGCAAAGGGCCGGCCAGGCACGGCCAGGCGCGCGCGGAAGTAAACAGCGCTTTGCCGCGGATAGCTGGTTGTGCCCAGGACATAGCTTTGACTAGCGACGTCATAGACCATGAAGCCACCCGTCGGCGTGGGCAGGTCCTGCCAGCTTCCTTCGGGTCGCAGGTGTGGTGGTAGCCTGCACATTCATGACTCGGGCCGCCTGCTTGCCTGGCTGGCGGGCCACGAAGGTTAGGACGGTGTCAGCCACATTCGGCGTCGGTTGGTCGTTGTCATTCACAGTAAAACGCGGGACGCCGTCACTGATCGCCAGGTTAACGGTTGCATCCGTCGCATCAGTTCCATCCGTCGCATGGATAACTATCGGGATAGGAGGCAGGTTTGTTTCGACTGTCTCACTGCCGGCCGGCGCTACACCGGAGATGACACCAGTCTTAGTATCAATCACAAAACCTTGCGGCAGATTAGTCGCGCTGAAGGTGACCTTTGTGAAATCGGGAAAGAAGGCCGTCACGGTATGATAAGAGAAATGCTGACCTACAACGGCCTCAGCACTATGCGAGCTAACAATTCTAGGACTGGAAGCTTGAATGACCAGGCTAGGCTGATCAATCCCTGTCCTCGTTCCCAGATCAATCAAGGTGAACGCAGGGTCGGTGCTAGGAAGCGGGCTCGCAGTATAAGTAGGTGTAGTAAGATAGGAAATAGCGATCGGCGCGTGCGGCGAACCCGCGGCGGAGAATGAGCCAGCGGCCAGATCGACCATATTGGCGGTGAAATTGCGCACCTTGCGTTTTGAGTCTGCCTTGACCACCCACCAGTCGGGTTTCTGGCGAAAGTCTTCGCCCGCGGGCTGGGTGGTATAGGTCGCGGAAATGATGGCGATGCCGTAGCCGCCATCAGTCAAAGGTGTAGCTACTGATCCACTGCTCCCGCCGTTGAAGTTACCTTCCTCCCTTGCTCCGCCAATAAGGCTAACGAATTCCACCGTCCCATCCGCCTTCAACTTCATCAGCGCGGCATCTTCGCCGGACGAACTAAAAGGAGCTCGCGTATGCCCGCCGATGAGGAACCCGCCATCGGCCGTCTCCGCGAAGCTGCCGGTATCCGCTGGTTGGGAAAGGCTGCCCACGTAAAACACTTGCTGCCCGGTAGCCGGCTTGAGCAGCCGCTCCACCGTGACCGCCGAGGCATCGCCGTTAAATTTCCGGAAAATAATCCCCGCGAAATCGTCCTTCACCGACAAGCTGGCAAAGCCTCCGTCGCTTGTCCGAATAAGCGCGGTTGGATACTCCCTGCCTCCGTCCGGCGACTGGAAGGCTTGTTGCGTGAGCACATTTCCGCTGCTCGCGTCGAAGGTGAAAACGTAGAGGCCGTAGGCTTGTTGCGAAGGGAAGAGATGGTTCTGGATGGTCACGTATTTCGAGCCATCCGCGGACTGAGCCACCGGGTAAGCGTAACCACCCTGGTCTGGGGATTCGTAGGCGCGGTAAAAGGAGACAGCGCCATTAGCGTCGAACTTGGCGATGATAGGAATGCTATGGTCGGTTGGCCGCCCCTGCTCACCGGTGATAACCACTCCACCGTCGAAAGTAAGTGTCATCTCAATATTCCCCCCAGACACGCCAGTCTTGTACGATTGCGGCGGCGCTCCTGGAACCGTGCCGCCGGCTTCTGGAATCCCATTCTGCCAGATCAACTGGCCGGCCGGTGAAAACTTCGCCACGAAAGGGACCTGCCCGCCATTAAATGAATTTCCTTTTCCACCGGCGATGAAAATGTTGCCCTGCGCGTCGGTTCGAATCCGCGCGATGTAGCTCGCCGCGGGCGAATAAGAAGTGTTATTGGCAGAGTCATTCCCCAGCTGGCGCAATTCATTCTGCCAGAGAATGGTTCCGTCGGCCGCGAAACGCACCAGGCAGGCATCGGACTTCCCCCCATAACTGGAGTGAATGGTCAGAAACGGAAAGGCGATCTGACCCGCCACGACGAACCCGCCGTCCGGCATCGGCGCGATCCCTCTCGGGATATCAACCCCGGAACCATAGAAAGGATCCGAGCTGGCGGTGCCGTCGATATTGTAACTGCCGACCCCGTAATTCTCCGCCCAGGTCGGAATGGCCTGGACTGATGCGACGGCGAGAAAAAGAGCCACGGCCGGGGCGAGGGCGATAGACAATTTTTTGAGTGATTTCATGGGCATAGGAATCCTTCTTTCCCCTCTCGCGGAAAATTTGGATGAATCGGCTCAAAAAAATTCTATAATTCCTGTGTTTCGCCAATATGAGCACACCGAGTCCCGAAATTGCCCTCTCGAAATGGCTGGATGAGCTCCTGCCACCCGGGGCGGGCAGCCCCTCCATCAACGCCGCGCTGCCTGCCGTTTACAACGAACTGCGCGAAATGGCCGCGCGATATTTGCGGCGCGAGCGCGTCGATCACACTCTTCAACCGACTGCGCTCGTTCATGAATCCTACCTGCGCCTGCGCAATCAACGCACGGTGGATTGGAGCAATCGTCTGCAATTTCTTTCCATCGCCGCGCGCATGATGCGACGCATTTTGTCCGATCACGCCGATGCGCGAAATGCGAGCAAGCGCGGGGGCGATACCACGAAATTGCAGCTCGATAGTGCCCTGGAGTTTTGCGATCAGCGCGCCATTAGCATCGCCTCGGTCGATCAAGCCTTGCGTGATTTGGAAGCGCTCGATCCGCGCCAGGCACAGGTCGTGGAATTGCGCTTTTTTGGCGGGCTTACTATTAGCGAGACGGCTGAGCTGATGGCCTTATCGGAAGCGACCGTGAAGCGCGAATGGCTGACGGCGCGCCGCTGGTTGCAGCGCGAGATTTCCAACGGCAGGTAGCGAGTGACTCCGGAACGCTGGCAGCAGGTCAAAGGCGTACTGGGCGGCGCGCTCGAGCAGCCTAACGAGTCCTCGCGCGCAGCTTTTCTTATGGCTACTTGTCGCGACGACACCGCCTTGCAGCGCGAAGTTCAATCGCTGCTCGACCAACCCGAGGACCAGTTCGATTCAGTAGCGGAGACGATTGGCTTCGTGAACACGGATCCGTTCGCCACCGCCAATGCCGGTCGGCGCGTCGGTGCTTATGAATTAGTGCGAGAGCTGGGCCGCGGCGGCATGGGGACTGTTTGGCTGGCGCGAAGAGCAGATCAGCATTTCGAAAAACTGGTCGCAATTAAGTTACTCAAACGCGGCACGGACACAGATGAAGTGCTGGGTCGATTCCACGCCGAACGTCAAATTCTGGCGCGTCTCGACCACCCAAATATCGCGCGTTTACTGGATGCCGGAACGACGGACGATAACCTGCCCTACTTTGTGATGGAGTATGTGGAAGGGGCGCGACTGACCGACTTCGTCCGCGAGAAAAAGCTCTCGTTAGGCGATTGCCTTGCTCTTTTTCTGAAGATCTGCGGCGCCGTGCAATTCGCACATCAAAATCTGGTGGTGCATCGCGACTTGAAGCCGGGAAATATTCTCGTAACCGCCGACGGCGAACCAAAGCTGCTCGACTTTGGCGTGGCCAAGCTTCTGGCCCACGGCGACGAAGCCTGGCAAATGACCATGGCCGGTCGCGAACGTTTTACGCCGGGCTACGCTTCGCCCGAGCAGGTCCGCGGCGAAGGCATCACAACGGTGAGTGATGTCTACTCGTTAGGCGCCTTACTCTACGAGATCCTCACCGGCCTTTCGCCGCATCGTTTTCCGACTTCGACGCCCACGGCGCTGCAAATCGAGCGCGTCGTTTGTCAGGGAGAACCAGCGCGCCCCAGTGTAGTCGCGCTCGATACGGAAATGCGGCGTCAGCTGCGCGGCGATCTCGACAATATTCTTCTGCGCGCGCTCGCCAAAGATCCAGCGCGCCGCTACCGAGGCGCCGGAAATCTCGCGGACGATCTTCGCCGCTACCTGGAGAACCGTCCGGTGCGCGCGCGGCCCGACATCTTTGGTTATCGCGCCGGAAAATTTCTGCGGCGCAACAAGACTGGAGCGGCCGCAGCGATACTGATTGCGGCCGCGCTCGTGGCAGGCTCGATCACCACCTTCTGGGAGGCACGGCGGGCCAATCGTCGCTTCAGCGACGTGCGCCGAATCGCTAACTCACTCATGTTTGAGCTACATGATTCGATCAAGGACATTCCCGGCGCTCTGCGCGCGCGACAACTCGTTACTCAGCGAGGTTTGGAGTATCTGGATAGCCTGGCCCAGGAAGCAGGTAACGACCTTTCCCTGAAGAGTGAGCTAGCGGTGGCCTACGATAAGATCGGCGGGCTGACCTTCGATGTGCGGCAAGCGATCGAAAGCCATGAAAAGGCCGTAGCTCTAAACGAAGAACTCGTTAGGCACACGCCGGAGAAGGGTGTCTACCGCCGACAGTTATCGGATAGCTACGACGCTTTAAGTGACGTCCTGATTATCTCCGGCCAATCCCGGCGCGCGGTCGATTACGCGAAACTAGGTCTCGCCGCCGCGCAGAAGCTGGCCAGCGACCGTCCTAATAATAGCAAGGCACAAGCTACTCTGGCCGATCGTTACATGTCACTTAGCGTTGCTTTGATGGACGCGGGCCACAATAAGGAAGGGTTGGACGCGGCGCTCACAGCTATGAGGCGAGCGGAAGCTCTCTCGCGCGATTCTAACGATCTGGATATCTCACTCCATCTGGCTGCCATCTACGGT
>JALZAX010000134.1 GCA_030948055.1 Verrucomicrobiota bacterium
ATTTCGATCCGGTGAAAGTAGCCGCGGCTAGTAAGGCAGAACTGCCTAACGAGTGGTTAATCGCGCGCATCCAGGCGGCCTTGAAATCACGACGGATGCCGACGTTGAAACAGAAACTGAAGCAGCCCATAGAAATTCCTGTCTGTTACGCACTCGTCTTTGCGCCTGACCTTCCGCTTGTCGCCGAACGCTCCAAACTTTCTCATGCCGAGGTGATCCGTCGTCACGCCGGCGGAAAGTATCGTGTCCAATGCGTCGGTTTTATTCGTTTTCCCTACCTCAGTGGTCTCGCCAGCGAACTCGCCACTCCACGGCGCGATACTCCGCGCAAAACAATTCCAGCCGGCTCGGTTGCGATCGGGGGCGCGCTCACCGGCATCTATCTCCAAACTTCCCCCGGCGGCTGGAACATCATCGGCCGCACGCCGCTGCGTTTGTTCGATGTCGCGCGCGACCCTGCCAATCTCTTGCAAATAGGTGATCGCGTCCGTTTTCGCGCCATCACACTCCAGGAATTCAATGCACTCTCTACTCGTTAGGCGCGCCGGATTTCTCACAACCGTGCAGGACCTTGGGCGCAGCGGTCAGCGCGCGATTGGTGTCTCGTTAGGCGGCGCGCTTGATCCACATTCTTTGCGTGTGGCCAACTTCTTGGTGGGCAATGAAGAGAACGCCGCTGGATTGGAATTTACCCTTGGCCAAAGCGTCCTGCGCTTTTCCGACGAACGCCTGCTCGCGTGGTGCGGTGGCGAGTTCGAGATGCGGATTGGTTCGGAGCGCATTCCTGCTGGCCACACCTTTGTCATTCGCGCCGACGAGGAGCTGCACATTTCCGCTCCAGCGAAAGGTGCGCGCGCCTGGCTCGCTATCGTTGGCGGAATCGATTCGCCGTTAGTCTTAGGAAGTCGCAGCACAGATTTGCGCAGCGGGTTTGGTGGTTGGGAGGGCCGCGCCTTGCGTGACGGCGATCAACTACCGCTCGGTCCGAATTCCAGAGGGATGCGGGCACGCATCTCAACCTGGTCCGCCCCTAACGAGTGGTCGAAGACGCGCGCCCACCATGAATTCCTGCGTTTCCTGCGCGGCGCGGAGTGGTCGGATTTCGAAGCGAATGCGCTGTTGGAAAATTCATTCACGGTCAGCGCCGATTCGGATCGCATGGGCGTCCGCCTCGAGGGCACTGCCTTGTTGCGCAATCGCACGACCGATCTGATTTCCGAGCCGGTCGCTCCGGGAACAATTCAAGTCCCGCCAAATGGGCAGCCGATTCTCTTGCTTGGAGATTGCCAAACCATCGGCGGCTACCCGAAAATCGCACACGTGATCACAGTCGATCTCAGCGCTGCCGCGCAGCTGCGGCCGGGCGATTCGGTCCGCTTTGTCGAGGTCTCGTTAGGCGAAGCGCAAAATCTTCTTCACCAACGTCAACGCGATCTCGATATTTTTCGGATCGGGCTGAGCCTGCAAGCCGGATGGAGCTGAGCGTCGATCTCAATGCCGATCTCGGCGAAGGCGCGGGTCATGACGATGAGCTGCTCGCGCTGGTTAGCTCGGCCAATATTGCTTGCGGTCTGCATGCGGGAAACCCGGTGATGATGCGTCAATCAATCCTCGCTGCGCATGCGCGTGGCGTGGCCGTTGGCGCGCATCCGAGTTTTGACGATCGCGAAAATTTCGGCCGTCGCGAAATGTCACTGCCCGCGGAAGAGATTTTCAGTTTGGTCGTTTATCAGGTAGGCGCTTTTCAAGCCGTCGCTCACTCGTTAGGCATTCGTCCGCAACATGTGAAAGCACACGGCGCGCTCTACAACATGGCCGCGCGCAATGAAGAAATGGCGGACGCAATCGTGCGCGCGGTCAAGACCATCGATCCGAAATTAATTCTTTTCGTGCCGGTGGCGAGCGCGCTCTCGCGCGCGGCTGAGAACCACGCATTGCACATCGCGCACGAGGTTTTCGCTGATCGTAACTACATGCCGGACGGCTCGCTCGTTCCGCGTGATCGTCCTGACGCCTTGCTGCATGATCCGGAAGAAGCGGCCAATCGCGTCTTCGGTATGCTGCGCGATAACAAAGTGCGCGCGATCGATGGCAGCGAGATACGTGTGGAAGCGGATACGATCTGCGTGCATGGCGATACGCCAGGAGCGGTCGATTTCGCGCGCGAACTGCGGCTGGCCCTGCACCAAATGGGAATTGTGGTCGCGGCAATCCGCAATTCGTGATGGAAAAGAGCCACGGATTAACACGGATGAAACACGGATTAAAAAAACGAATCTTTATCCGTGTTTCATCCGTGTTAATCCGTGGCCAAAAAATTCCCTCCAATGCCATTACCGAAAAAGCAAGAGTTAAAGCACTCGTTAGGCCAACTCGACGCCACCATGATCGTGATCGGGTCGATGATAGGCTCGGGCATTTTCATCACCTCCGCAGAATCGGCGCGATTGATCGGCGCGCCGGGTTGGTTGCTCATGGCGTGGGCACTGGCGGGATTACTTACCATCACGGGCGCACTCTGCTGCGCCGAGCTGGCGGCGATGATGCCAAAGGCCGGCGGCCAATATGTTTTCCTACGCGAAGCTTATTCGCCGCTCTTCGGTTTTCTTTTTGGCTGGGCGATTTTTCTCGTCGTGCAAACCGGCACGATCGCGGCTGTCGCGGTCGCGTTCGCTAGATTTGCCGCCGTATTCTTTCCAAGTATTTCCGGCGCGAACTACCTTGTGCCGCCAATTCATCTCAGCACCAGTTACGCGATCAGTCTCTCCACGGAACAGCTCCTTGCCGTTCTTATGATTCTTGTCCTCACCTGGAGCAACACGCGCGGCCTCGAGTTAGGTAAGTTAGTGCAAAATACTTTTACCTTCGCTAAGACCGCGGCACTTATCGGTCTCATTGTAGTTGGACTAAGTCTTGGTTGGAACCTAACGAGTGCTGCGCGCAGTGCATCATGGTGGCATCCGACGGCGAATGGTTGGCTCCCGCAACTCGCTCAACCCGGCCTGGCAGTGACCGGCGCGTTCGCCCTTTTGATGTTGTTAGGTAAAGCGATGGTTGGTCCGCTCTTCGCGCAATCGGCCTGGAACAATGTCACCTTCACCGCCGCGGAAGTGCGCGATCCCGGCCGAACTTTACCGCGCGCCTTGTTTATCGGCTGCGGGGTAGTCGTTAGTCTCTACTTGCTGGCGAATGTCGCCTACATCGCGACTCTGCCGCTGGAGGGTATTCAGAAAGCACCGCAAAATCGCGTCGCCGTCGCAGCGATGAACGCCGCGCTCGGACCAATCGGCACAACCCTGATGGCGATCGCGATCATGATTTCCACTTTCGGTTGCAACAACGGTCTTATTCTGGCCGGCTCGCGCGTTTATTATGCGATGGCGCGGGACGGTTTATTTTTCAAAAGCGCCGCGCGTCTTAATGCGCACAAAGCCCCCGCGATGGCCTTGCTCGCGCAAGGTCTTTGGACTTCGTTCCTCACTTTGCCGCGCACGGTCACGACCGATCCGACGACTGGCGCGGTGACCTACGGTAACGTCTATACGCAATTGCTTGAGTACATCGTCGCGGCCGATCTGATGTTTTACATCCTGATGGTCGGCGCGGTCATCATCTTGCGAAAAAAAATGCCGACCGCAGCGCGACCTTATCGAACCTGGGGTTACCCGATCGTGCCACTTATTTACATCTCGATCGCTGGCTTTCTCATCGTCGATCTAATCTACCTCGCGCCTTCGACCGCGGGCATCGGTTTTCTGCTCGTGCTCACCGGCGTGCCCGTTTATCTGTTGTGGCGGAAGCGAAGCGTGCGGGAAAGCTGACTTGTTCCGCAGGCATTACTCGTTAGGCTGACAACATGAAAACCTCACATCTCCTGTTGCTCGCGATCGCCTGTCCAACGATCGCCTTTGCCCAAATGCCACCGAACGCCGAGAGCGTCGCGGCGGTAACGAAAGTTGAAAACGACATGAGCGCCGCGCTGACCAAGCCCGATGCAGCCGCCGCCGAAAGCATGCTCGCCGATAGTTACTATGCCACGAATCCGGACGGAACGACGCAGACTAAGGCGCAATTTATGGCCGATCTAAAATCGGGCGACTTGAAACTAGAGTCGAACAAACTGGACGACATGAAAGTCCAGGTCGCTGATGCCGACATGGCGGTCGTGACTTATCAGAGCACCGACAAAATCACCTACAAAGGGAAAGACATTAGCGGACAATATCGTTGGACCGATGTGTTGATGAAGCGCAGCGGCAAGTGGCAGTTCGTTGTTAGTCACGGCACGAAGGTCGAGACGGCCAAGCCCTGACGCGCGTCTTACTTCAGGCTTCCTTTCTCGACATACCATTTCAGGAATTCTGGCACGAGCCGGCCGGCTTTGATTAGCGGCTCGCCCGCGTTCCATTCGCGCGCCTTAGCAAAGCTGCCGCCGATTATCAGCCTAACGAGTAGTTAAAAGCGATAAATCATACGGCATCGTGTGAATCGTTATTCGCAGGCAAGAGTGTCGCGCTTGCATCGATCGGTCCTGCGCGTACTGGTCAACTGTGGGAAGGGGGGGGCGAGGAAGTGGCGGCGCGCTCATCTTCCTTTTGCTTTTGGCCGTGGCCCCGCGGCTTTCTGCGCAACCGCTCGTCAATGCTACTTCCGTTGTCAGCGGTTTGTCCGCGCCCGTGGCGATTACGAATCCTGGCGATCAACGTCTTTTCATTACGGAACAAGCCGGGCGCATCCGTATTGTCGATCTCTCGACCAATCCGCCAACGCTCCGGGCAACTCCGTTCCTCGACATTCACACCCTAGTGAAATCGGGCGGCGAGCAGGGTTGCCTCAGCGTGGCCTTCGACCCGATCAGCGTAAACGGTTTCTACGTCTATTATACTGACCTTTCGGGCAACATCGTCCTGGCCAACTACACCGTCTCGGCGGACCCGAACATCGCGAACCCGAGCGGCACCATTCTTCTAACGATTCCGCATCCGACCAACACCAATCACAACGGCGGCCAACTACAGTTTGGCAAAGATAATTTCCTTTATCTCGGGACCGGTGATGGCGGGAGCAGCTATGACCCGCCGAACAACGCACAGACGAAAACGGTTTTGCTCGGGAAAATTTTGCGCCTCAAAATGAATGGCGCCGCCGCGTATGAAATTCCGCCGGGAAATCCGTTCCCGAACGCCGCCAATCCAAGCGCGCTGCCGGAAATATGGGCCTACGGGCTTCGCAATCCATTTCGTTTTACGGTCGACCGGCGAACGGGCGATCTCTTGATCGGCGATGTCGGTCAGGACACAAAGGAAGAAGTGGACCTCGCGCCGTCCGGTGTCGGTGGACTAAATTTCGGCTGGCGCGTGATGGAAGGCACGTCGTGCACTGGCCTCGCGCAACTGACCAATCCGCCGTGCAACGATCCAAGTTTGACTCTGCCTATTCTGGAATACGACGACGCCGCGGATCCGACCAAGAGCGCGGTCACTGGCGGAGTTCGCTATCGCGGCACACGACTCATTTCACCGGGCACTTATCTTTACGCGGATTTTTATGACGGCGTCATCAGACAAGGCGTGCAGGACTCGTTAGGCAATTGGTCGAGCAGCACGCTCTTGGGCACCGGAGTGAACCTCAGCGCCTTTGGCCAGGACAAGGATGGTGAAGTTTATTTTACGAGCTACGGCGGCACACTTTACAAATTGAATCCCGCCGACACGGATGCGGATGGTCTGCCGGACTGGTGGGAGTCGCAATACTTCGGATCGACCAGCGCGGCTTTGCCTAACGAGGACAGTGATGGCGATGGCCTAACGAATACGCAAGAATTTCTCGCCGGCACTGATCCGCAATCGGGCGCGAGTGCCTTGCGCGTCAGCGGCGTGACTGGTAATCCCCCTGTCATCCAAATCAGTTTTCCCTCCGTCTTCAGCAAGTTGTATCAGTTGGAATACAAAGATGATTTAACCGCGACGATGTGGATTTCACTTGGCACACCCCTCGCCGGCACCGGCGCCATCGTGAGCGCGACCGACACCAGCGCGCCGGGCACATTTCGATTTTATCGCGTTCGACTTCTCTGAAATTACATTGCGAGACCGCGCCCGGCTGACATGATCGCGGCGACTCTCGGATGAATTTTTGGAAGGTACTCCTCCTAGCTCTCGTTCTCGGGCTCGCACTTTGGTTTCTTTCGCCGTCGCGCGCGATTCATGACGAACCGGGTGTCGTAGAAATCGGTTATCTCGCCGACGACGGACCCAATACCGGCGCGGTCAACGATGCGATTCGCGCGTTCGAAGCGGAAAGCCGGGAGCGTCATGCGCAGGATCCGACACGTCCCGTCTATCGCATCATTAGCGGACAGAATGCGTCGCGTGATTTTACCGCTGATCCCACGCGCTTTCTCGTGAGCGTCGCGGGCGGAGAACCACCAGATGTCATTTTATTCGATCGCTATGCGGTGAGCGAATGGGCTTCGCGCGGCGCATTTCTCAAGCTCGACGATTTCATCGCGCGCGGCCTAACGAGTGGTGATCCCGACGCGATTCGTCCGGAAAATTATTACAAATCGTGCTGGGACGAAGTGAGGTATGAGGGCGCGACCTATGGTGTGCCGCAACGCGTCGACGATCGCGCGCTTTTCTACAATAAGGATCTCTTGAAGCGCGCCGGTTTCGTCGATGAAAAAGGCGAAGCGCGTCCGCCGCAAACCTGGGAAGAGCTGGCCGCCATGGCGCCGAAGCTAACCGAATTCGACGCCCGCGGAAATATTACGCGACTCGGCTTCGCGCCAAATTACGGAAACGCGTGGCTCTATCTCTATGCCTGGATGAACGGCGGTGCGTTTCTTTCGCCGGACGCGAAGGCGTGCATCGCAAATTCGGCGCCCGTCGTGCAAGCGCTCGACTGGATGGTGAAAATGTACGACGCGGTCGGCGGCGCAGCGGGGGTCTATGCATTTCAAAGCAACTCACAGTTCGGCCAGCTCGATCCTTTCACGATAGGCG